>JARXZD010000061.1 GCA_029893765.1 Bacilli bacterium PM5-9 | reverse complement strand
CTATTCTTTTAATTTCTTTTTCACTTATTTCATCTATATTTGTTCCTTTAGGTATCCATCTTCTTATCATTCTATTGTTATTTTCGTTGCTTCCTCTTTCGCCACTACAATATGGATGTGCATAATATACTTCTAGCCTTTTACCTTTTCTTAAACATGATTTTTCTAACTCTTCGTACTTTTGAAACTCTGAACCATTATCAAATGTTATACTTTTTATTATACTATAAAATCTTTTCCCATAGTTTCTTTCTAGTTTATTTAATGCTTTTTTAACACTTTTTGCCTCTTTGTTTTTTAGTTTTATTATTATCTCTTTTCTACTTAAACGTTCTGTTAATGTAAATAATACTGCTCCTTTTTCTCTTTTTCCAATTATTAAATCTCCCTCCCAATGACCATAATCCATTCTTTCATTTGCCTCTTTTGGTCTAAAATCAATACTTTTTTCCGCTGGAACCTTTTTTGATATTCTCTTTTCAACATTTTTATTTTTCTTTTGTTTATTATATATCATATCTTCTGTTGATAAATTAAAGATTTCTTTTGATTGTATATAATTTCTTATAGTTCTTGCGCTTATTTTTATTCCTAATTCATAAACTATTACTTCTGGGCTTTTCTTTTCTTGCTTCAGTTTTTGTTCTATTATTTTTACAAGTTCTATATCATTACCTATTTTTAAATTTTGACCCTTTGCTCTTAAATTTTCTTGATATTTTTCTTCTGCAATTGTAGCTGAATAAACTTCTATTACTTCTAAGTTTGTTGTCAGATTTTGTGTTTTTCCTCGTTTAATTTCTCTTCTAATTGTACGATCACTTTTATTTAGTAATTCTGCTATATTTGTGATACTTCGTTTATCTATATTGTACCATCTCTCTATCATTGTTCTTTCATTAAAAGTTAAGTGTTTATATTTCTTTCGACTTATGTTATTATTTAAAAGACACATATATAGTTCCTCCTCAATGTTTTCTGTCAATTACATTGTATCATAGGCACT
>JARXZD010000060.1 GCA_029893765.1 Bacilli bacterium PM5-9 | reverse complement strand
AAAAAATATTAGTTGCTTCATCCTTTTATATTTTTTATACATTATAAAAGACAAATACTCTGTTATAATTATATCGTCTAAAATATTTAAAAAGGAGTATTTGTCATGAATAATTTTACCAAAAATAATGAATTAAATAAAGCTTTAAAACTTACTTTAAATATTACTGATCCTAATATTACTGTTTTCTCTCTATCTAAAGAATTAATTAATGGTGTTGAAGCTAATGTTTATAACGCTTCTCTTACCTTCAATAAAGAGTTTTGTCCTAAATGTGGTGCTCTTCATACTAAGTTTTATATTCATAATTATAAAACTTCTCTTATTAGACTTCCTAAAGTTTCTGAGTTCAACACTTATCTTAAACTTAAAAAAACTAGATATAAGTGCTTAGATTGTAATAAAACTTTTGTTCCATCTAGCAATTTAGTTAACCCTTCTTGCTTTATTTCTAATAACACTAAAAAAGCTATTGCCTTAAAACTTACTGATACTCTCACTATGAAGTACATCGCTAAGGAAGTTAATGTCTCTGAACACTCAGTTATGAGAATTTTGGATTCTTTTGAAACATCATTAAGAAAACCAACCTATAAAAATTATCTGCCTGAAGTACTACATTTTGACGAGTTTAAATCCACAAAAGATGCTAGAGGTTCTATGTCTTTCATTATGATGGATGGTTTAAATAAAAAAATTATTGATATTGTTGAGAGTAGGCAAAGTTGGTTTTTAGAAAAATATTTTTATTATTATACAAACAAAGCTAAAGACAATGTTAAAATGATTGTAATTGATATGTACACTCCATACATTAAATTAATTAAGAAAATATTTAAAAATGCAATTATCATATTTGATAGATTTCATATAGTTCAAAATCTTACGCGAGCTTTTAATAATACAAGAATACAAATAATGAAAAAAGACACTGAAAATTATAATAAATTTAAAAATTATTGGAAACTATTCTTAAAACCACAAAATGATGTATCTACAAAAAGAAATAAAAGCAGGCATTTTAAAGGTCAATGGATTTCAAATAAAGAGGTAATTGAATATATGTGTAATGAGAATGAGGAATTTAAAATAAATTATCAATA
>JARXZD010000059.1 GCA_029893765.1 Bacilli bacterium PM5-9 | reverse complement strand
AATATTGGTTTCAGAAAAAGTTGGTAGGTATTATAATATGAATGGTAAGACAAACTAAATAGCTAGTTGTTTATTCAAAAATAAAAGATTTATCATCAATATCTACACATCTAAGGGTACTCTTAGTTGTGAATATATCTTTAATAATCATTATTAACTTATCTAAGTTATGATAATCTCTATTTTTATTCCTATAATCAAATAATGCTAAGTATCCCTCTAGATATTTATATGAAATTCCTTTATACTTATAGAAGAAGTCTTTGATTAATGCATGGTAATGATTTATTGGTTGTAAATCGTATTTCTCAATTGACTTCTTTTTTGATGGTATCTTTTTCCATCTAACTTTTAAATGTTCCATTAGTTGATGATATGATCTTAGTGAATCACTTACTACAATTGAATCTTTATCAATTAATGTATCATAAGCATTGATTAATGATTTAGAGGTTACTCTACCACTATCTAATACTTTAATTATGCTGTTATGATTTTTATCAATGGCACATGTTACATTTAATTTTTGATTACTCATGCCACGCAATTTAATATCAATAGTAGATTTTGTTTTATCTTTATGTATATTAGAAAACAATGTTTCATCAAGATAGATAGTACCACTAAGTTTAACTTTATTTAGTTTTTTATGAAGCACAGCAAGGATTTTATATCGCCATCTTCTTGCTGTGCTTTTTGATATTTTAGATTTTTTTGCAGATAAATCTAGACTATCACCATTTAGTAAAGAATCTAAAAAAGAAATCCATTGTGAGAAGTCTTTTTTAGTAGAAAAAGTTAATATCTCTTGTTGAGATATCATAACTTTATTACATGTTAGACATTTATATCTTTGTTTACCTTGAATATTTTTGCCATATTTATGAGTATGAAAAGAACCACAATGATTACACAGATACTTACCATTATCATTAAAATTTTTCAAGTTTAATTCATTAAGAACAAATTCATCTTTTAATGAATTACTAAAGGCATTAGTTAATTCCTCTTTAAGTTTTTTCAGTTCCGAAAAACTCATATTATTGATATCTAAATTCATTTTAAACCATCTCCTATATTTTGATAGTTTAATTGTATCAACTCATATTACATTTTTTATGTAATCTACCAACTTTTTCTGAAACCAATATT
>JARXZD010000058.1 GCA_029893765.1 Bacilli bacterium PM5-9 | reverse complement strand
TGGATAGGCTACAATAAAGTGGACAAAAAAGATAAGGAGTTGTTACAATAATAATATAAAAAATGAAATGAGGTAATAATCATGAATCGTCGTCCAAAAAGAACTTTTACAAAAGAATTTAAATTACAAGTAGTTAACCTTTATAACTCAGGTAAATCCGCGGGTGAAATTATTAAAGAATATGATTTAAATGCTTCTTCTTTTTACAAATGGGTTAATCAATTTTCTAATTCCGGTTCTTTTAAAGAAATAGATAATCTTAGTGATGAACAAAAATTGATTAGGCAACAAGAAAAAGAACTAAAACAATTAAGAATGGAAAATGATATTTTAAAGCAAGCAGCGCTGATTATGGGACAAAAATCAAAATTATAAATGATAATAAACACAAATATTCAATTAATAAAATGTGTAAATGTCTTAAAATATCAAGATCAGGTTATTACAGTTACAAGAAAAAACAAGATAAAATTGACGAGTATAATCAAATTGTAATTAATGTATTTAATGATAATCAGCGAGTATATGGTACAAGAAAGATAAAAGCAGTATTAGCTAAACAAGGAATTGTTCTATCCCGTAGAAGAATTGCAAGAATAATGAAGTACAATGGTCTAGTATCAGCATATACTGTTAAGAAGTATAGAAGCCATAAGACTAAAGTTAATGAGGCAAATATTGAAAATAAAGTAAATAGAGAATTTAATAATCGAGTTATAAAAGAAGTTATAGTAAGTGATTTAACATATGTAAGAGTATTAAATGATTGGCATTATATTTGCATAATTATAGATTTATATAATCGTGAAATAGTAGGTTATAGTTGTGGTAAACATAAAGACGCCAAGCTAGTATATCAAGCATTCAGTAGAATAAAATCATCGCTATATGAATATGAGTATTTCCATAGTGATCGAGGTAGTGAATTCGATAATTACTTAATAGAGGAAATATTAAATGTATTTAACATAGAGCAATCATTAAGTAGAAAAGGTAATCCATATGATAATGCAGTAGCAGAGGCAACATTTAAATTAATAAAAACTGAATTTGTCTATCCAAGAATGTTTAATAGTTTAATACAATTAGAGTTAGAATTAGCAGCGTATGTTAGTTGGTTTAATAATGATAGAGTACATTCAACACTTGGATATCAATCCCCAGTTGAATATAGAGTAAATGATTCCTTATAATAATTGTCCATTAAAGTGTTGACAGTCCA
>JARXZD010000057.1 GCA_029893765.1 Bacilli bacterium PM5-9 | reverse complement strand
GATAATAATATTTCTTTCTCTAATGTATCTACTCAATTAATAAATGGCTCTTTAGCCACTCTTATTAATGCTACTCTTGATTATACCCCTTCTTTTTGTCCTAAATGTGGTACTTATCATCCTAATCTTGAATCCAAGGGTTTTCAAAAACCCTCTCTTATTAAACTCCTCAACTCTGCTAATATCAATACTTATTTACTTCTTAAAAAGAAAAGATTCTTTTGTCATCATTGTAATAAATCTTTTACTCTTTCTTCTTCTATTGTTAATAAGCATTGTTCTATTTCTAATATGGTCAAACATTCTGTTGCTCTTAATCTTACTAATGCTACTTCTTTAAAGGATATTGCTAAAGTACATAATGTTTCTTTTAATACTGTTGCTCGTGTTCTTGCTTCTTTTAGTGATACTCTTCCTAAAACTAATATGATTAACTCACTTCCTTCTTCTCTTCTTTTTGATGAATTTAAATCTGTTAAAAATATTTCTGGTAAAATGTCTTTTCTCTTTTTAGATGCTGATAGCCATAAAATTATTGATATTGTAGACAATAGACAACTTCATAATCTTGAAAAATACTTTAGTCGCTATACTAAAAATGCTAGAGATAGTGTCAAATATATTGTTATTGATATGTATAAACCTTATATTGTTCTAATTAAAAAGATGTTCAAAAATGCTAAAATAATTTTTGATAAGTTTCACATTATTCAACATATTAATAGGGCTTTAAATAAAGCTAGAATTGATTTAATGAATAAAGATAAAGCCAATTATAATAAACTCAAAAGATATTGGAAACTACTACTTACTAATCGTAATAAGGTTGATAATTTTAATTATCGAAAGTCTAGGTGTTTTAATAAAATGATGACTGACCTGCAAATTGTAGATTATCTTATTAATCTTGATGAGAGTTTTAAAGTATCTTATTACTATTATCAACGTTTCATTCAGGCGATTGAATATAAAGACAGAAATATGCTTGAAAGTCATTTAGATAATATACCTAATAATTTATCTCCAAGAGTATCGCAAGCATTAAAATCAATAATTGAAAATAAAGAATATGTATTAAATAGCTTAGATACTCAATATACAAATGGAGCTATTGAAGGCACAAATAATAAGATTAAGTTATTAAAAAGAGTATCATATGGATTTAGATCATTTAATAATTTCAAATTAAGAATTATGTTACATTTCAATTTAATAAAAAAGCATAGTTACAATTGTAACTATGCTGGCTGATTCATTATACTTTATGTGATTTTGGACTAGC
>JARXZD010000056.1 GCA_029893765.1 Bacilli bacterium PM5-9 | reverse complement strand
AGTAATGTAAAATAGTGTGTGGGTCATATAAAGTGGTATTTAAAATATCGTGTGGTTGGCACATACCAAAAAGATGGAAAATCCATTTCAGGTTTCCATCTTTTTTTGCGACCAAATTATAATTATTTTTTAGTATATGATCCTCTTGATTGTTGATGTCGCTTGTCAGATTCTAATCTCTCTGATATTGAATAAAACACTTTTTTGTTTAGTGCTAACAATACTCTTTTTTTAAATCTTACAAAATTTACTGTCCCTCTAACCAAACCTAAATATGCTCTTATTTGGCTATTGATATTTTCAGCCATTGCATTAGATTGTTTTCTTTCATTATAGTCTCTTTGAAATGAATTAATTATCTCTTGTCGCCAATTCATTAATGTTTGCGTGCACTCATAATACTCTTCAATATTACTTTTACTAAATTTATCAATTATAGAATCTAACCAAGCTTCACAATTTTCAGTATCAGCTCTTTCATTAAACAAATGATATGACATTTTAAGCTCATGTGCTAGTTTAAGATAATCAGAAATTTCTAGTATCATATTATATAAATTACGATAATTTAGTTTTCTTTTAAAGCGATGATTATATTTTGGAGTATTGTCTAAAATATAATTAGGAGAGTCAATTAATTTATGCCATTTTTTTAATAAGTAATAAGCATCACTATCATAAGGCATTTTTTTCATTAAAGATATCCTTATTTTAGAGAATGCATCTGAAATATTTTTAATAACGTGGAAAGGGTCAACAGCTATTTTACAATTTTTAAAATAAGTTAAAGCTACATCTTTGTAAGGTAGCCACATATCAATAGTAATAAATCTTACATTATCTCTTTCTTTTTTGGAATAAGAAGAAAAATAATTTTGCAAGGTTTTCTTTGATCTAGAATTTAGGATATCAAAAGGATATCGTCTAACATTATCTACAAGTATACACAAATAAGAGCTGTTATTGGCAGACATCTTTTTAGAATATAATTCATCAATGCCAATAGATTCAGGTAAAGTTGGCTTAACAAGTGAAACATAACTATCTAAATATAGTTGAACAGTAGTAGTAGATATATGATTTAGTTTGGCAATTCTAGAAAAAGTTAAATCAAGATTTGATAATTGTTTCATAACTCTATTAATAATGGCATAACTGTTTTTAAAAGAAGTAAAAGTAAAAGGGTTAGTTTCAAAAAAAGTATGTTTACAATCCTTACAAATATAACGTCTAGCATAATAATAAATGAATCCATCAAAATCAATAATGTTTGGATGATGAATTATCTTTAGTTTTTTTCCATGAGAGATACATTTGCCACCACATAAGCTACATTCATATTTAGAAATTCTTAAAGTAATATGATATTGGATAGTATTATTTGATATGAATGATGAAAAAGCTTCAACATCATCAGGTTTGACATTAAATAAAGCTATGATAAAATCAATATTAGGAATAATAATTCCTCCCTTCGTTAATAAATATAGGTCGCAACTATAAATTAACACGAAGGGTTTTAAATATCTATATATATTCA
>JARXZD010000055.1 GCA_029893765.1 Bacilli bacterium PM5-9 | reverse complement strand
TATGATTAATTTATGATATTGTCTTAAGTAATAACTTTCGGAATTGTCTTAAATATTGTAACATCTTTATTAGGAGGTGTTACTCAATGAAAGGGGTAATTTTAACTGTGAACGAAAATAAAAAATATAAATGTATTAAATCATTAGTTGATAACAACGGGAATAAATATAGAGCTTCTGTTGAATTAGGTGTTTCACCTAGAACTATTAATAGATATATTAAAAAATATAAACAATTTGGTAAGGCTGCTTTTAGGCATAAAGCTCATGATCTAAAACCTGCCAATACTATTGATGAAAACATTAAACAAACTATTATCGAGCTTTTTAATACCAAGTATACTGGATTTAACTTTAAACATTTTAATGAGTTTCTTAATTCTAATGAAAATATCATTATTTCTTATTCTGCATTGTATAATTTACTAACAAATGCTGGTTTCATTTCTAAAAAAGCTAGAAGAAAAACTAAAAGAAACCATAAATCAAATAAATCTATTATTAAACTTGATAGTGTTAGTGATGAAGTGATTACTATTGATAATGAAATCCCCATACACGATTGCCACCCGCGACAAGAAAGAGCTAAATACTTTGGTGAGATTATTCAAATGGATGCCTCTCAACATCTATGGTTTGGTGATACTAAAGCTCACCTTCACTTAGCTATTGATGATGCAACTGGCAAGATACTTAGTGCCTTCTTTGATAAACAAGAAACTCTTAAAGGTTATTACACTTTGCTTTATCAAATATTACTTAACTATGGCATTCCTTATATGTTTTTAACTGATAATAGAACTATTTTCAACTATAATTCTTTAAAATATAAAAAATTAGATAAAGATACTTTTACTCAATTTTCATTTGCATGTAGCCTTCTTGGTACTGATATTGAAACAACTAGCATTCCTCAATCCAAAGGCAAAGTAGAAAGGTCGTTTAATACTCATCAAGACAGATTAATTAGCGAATTAAACTTGATGAATATAACGACCATTGAAGAAGCTAATATGTTTCTTGAACCCTATATCGAAAAACACAATAAGCTATTCTCTCTTCCTATTAATAATATCAAATCTGTGTTTGAAAAACAACCTAATATAGATGAAATAAATTGTATTTTAGCAACCAGATATGAAAGAACAATTGATAAAGGTAATAGTATTAAGTTTTTCAATAAGTATTATCAGCCTTATGATAAGAGTAAACTAATTACACTTGCACCAAAGTCAAAGTGCATGGTAATAAAATCATTTGATGGTACTTTATATTTAGAGTGTGGAACAAAAACATATCAACTATTTGAAGTTAAAAAGAATAAAGAAATATCTAAAAGAATAGATACAGCAAAATGTAATATTGAAGAAGTAAACAAAAGTAAGGCACACACACCAAATGCAGACCATACTTGGAAACATAGTATGATAAAAAAACATCAGGAAAAATTAAGGAAAAAAATACCTAGCTTGGAAGAATTCTTTGATGATTGCCAAATAACTAATCAAAATAATACTGATTTAGAATATAGTATTGTAAACAATTTGGAGTATTAAAAAAATGCTCATGATTTTAAAAATCTGAGACATTTTCGAAAGTTATTGACA
>JARXZD010000054.1 GCA_029893765.1 Bacilli bacterium PM5-9 | reverse complement strand
GGTGAATTGAAAAAGTAAATTCCAGTTTAAAGAAAAAAATTGAAAATGTAGAAGTAAACGCTACTTTAATAATAATTTTATCGTTAAGCTAGTTAATTTATTTAGTTAATTGTGATAGAATGGTCTTAAGATATTATTATGAAGTCACACTGAAAAGCAAATGAAATTAATTTCTTTAAAATTTGTAAGAGTTAACTCCATTTATATTAGTGTTAAATGTAATGTATCTTGTAGTCATGATAATCTACAAATAATTAATAGCTGGGTGTGCTACTTTTTGTAGATGTGTTTTAAGAGATAAGGTTTTAGGATGACCTCATCTCTTTTTATTTCTTTAAGATTAAATGCCTTCATTATTAATTCAAAGTCATCTTCATAGAAAAATTTCAATATCTCAATTGGTGTTTTCCCGTTATATATTTTTCTAGGTGTACTATTAATATGGGAAAACATTAAATCTAAGTCTTCCTGTTTAATATTAGAAATATCAACTTCATTAGGAATGATATCCCTAATATAATTATGATTGTTTTCAATCTGTGGTTTTTGTTGTGATTGTTGCGGATCACAATAAAAGATGTTTAGCCTTACTTCACCAGTTGAAGTATTAACTTCAAATAATTCTGGTTTTTGAAACTCAGTACCTCTATCTGTGAGAAGTAGTGAAAATAATTCTTTGAATAATACACTACCAAGCTGTTTTTCAAGGGTATCTAATTCATTAGCCATATACTCACTAGTTTTATGATGGTGAAGTCTACCAATTAATATTTTAATTTTATCAAAATAAAAAGTTTGAATATAAGGTCCTGAATTACTATTAAGTACAGTATCCATTTGAGTTGTAGGAACATCAGGATAATTATCTTTAAAGTGGAGATAATCAATATATTTATGGTTATCGTAATTAACAGGTTCACGACGCTTTTTCAGTTTAGATTTAGAATGTTTGCGTTGAACTTTCTCTTTTAAAGAGAAATAATCAATACCATCTTCCTTAAAAAGACCAGCATCAATATAATTATAGATAGTTTTATCAGACTGTTTAATTTCAGGATGAGCAGATAAAATTTGATAAATAGATTGTCCTTGATCAAGCAATGGTTTTAAGATAGAAGCTAATTCTTTTCTTTGGTTAGTAGTAAGGTCAAAGCCGGATCTAAAATCAGATAAATCATGTTTATATTCTTTTTGAGCATCTGTGGCATAATAAAAATATTTATCTAATCGGCATTTATCAATAGAGATACACTTGTTACAAGCACCTGGGCTACGATCTCTAAAGGAACAAACTTCTTCGCAATAGTTAGGACAAGCTTTATCAAAACACTTTAAGTTACAATTAAACCTAAATTTACAAACAGTTTTATTATTAAAGGTATTTCTAGGCTTAAGTTTACGATGCTTTTTAATTTCTTTAGCGACAGTAGTAGGGTCTTTAGCAATAGTTCTAGCAATACTGATTTTAGAAGCTCTATTTTCAATACCAGTTTGAATAATTTTTCTTTCATCAAGAGAAAGATGTTTATTATCATGAGTAGTCATGATAGTCCCTCCTTTAAAGACTACAAGATACTAAAATAATTGTATAATAAAATGGAATTAAATCATACAATAAAAAGAACTGGAACTTAATGTAAGACTAAATTCCGTTTAAAAAGGTTAAACTGGAATTTACTTTTTCAATTTACA
>JARXZD010000053.1 GCA_029893765.1 Bacilli bacterium PM5-9 | reverse complement strand
TTGGGAGATCTCATCTTGAAGTAGGCTTCCCGCTTAGATGCCTTCAGCGGTTATCCTTTCCCTACTTAGCTTTCCAGCCATGCCACTGGCGTGACAACTGGTGCACCAGAGGTAAGTCCATCCCGGTCCTCTCGTACTAAGGACAGCTCTTCTCAAATCTCCTACGCCCACGACAGATAGGGACCGAACTGTCTCACGACGTTCTGAACCCAGCTCGCGTACCGCTTTAATGGGCGAACAGCCCAACCCTTGGGACCGAATTCAGCCCCAGGATGCGATGAGCCGACATCGAGGTGCCAAACCTTGCCGTCGATGTGAACTCTTGGGCAAGATCAGCCTGTTATCCCCAGGGTAGCTTTTATCCGTTGAGCGACGGCCTTTCCATTCAGCACCGCCGGATCACTATGCCCGACTTTCGTCCCTGCTCGAGTTGTTGCTCTCGCAGTCAAGCACCCTTTTGCCATTGCACTCTTTGCATGATTTCCATCCATGCTGAGGGTACCTTTGGGCGCCTCCGTTACTCTTTAGGAGGCGACCGCCCCAGTCAAACTGCCCACCAGACACTGTCCTATGACCAGTTTATGGTCTCTAGTTAGAGATTCAATGTATCAAGGGTGGTATCCCAACATCGCATCAATACACACTTGCGCATGTATCTCTTTTGCTCCCACCTATCCTGTACATAATACATCAAATCCCAATATCAAGCTACAGTAAAGCTCCATGGGGTCTTTCCGTCTTGTCGCGGGTAACCTGCATCTTCACAGGTACTAAGATTTCACCAAGTCCATTGTTGAGACAGTGCCCAAATCGTTACGCCTTTCGTGCGGGTCGGAACTTACCCGACAAGGAATTTCGCTACCTTAGGACCGTTATAGTTACGGCCGCCGTTTACTGGGGCTTCGGTTCTATGCTTCGCTTTTGCTAACATTTCCCCTTAACCTTCCAGCACCGGGCAGGCGTCACCCCCTATACTTCGTCTTACGACTTGGCAGAGAGCTATGTTTTTGCTAAACAGTCGCTTGGGCCTATTCTCTGCGGCTTATATTTCTATAAGCACTCCTTTTCCCTAAGTTACGGAGTCATTTTGCCGAGTTCCTTAACAATGGTTCTCTTGCTCACCTTAGAATTCTCTTCCTGACTACGTGTGTTCGTTCTCGGTACGGGCACTAATATAATTATCGCTAGAAGCTTTTCTTGAAAGCTGGCGTCGGGTGTTTTAATTCTCCTTAGATCATTATCTCGAATTATTTTAGATCCTCTATGCGGATTTGCCTACATAGCTCATATTTATAATCCAACTAACATCCATTTGCTAGCTCACCCTAGCCTTCTTTGTCACTCCTTCACTTACATTAGCGGTGCAGGAATCTCTACCTGCTGTCCATCGACTACGCTTTTCAGCCTCGCCTTAGGTCCCGACTTACCCTGGGCGGACGAGCCTTCCCCAGGAATCCTTAGTCAATCGGTGTAAGGGATTCTCACCCTTATTCGCTACTCACACCGGCATTCTCACTTCTAATAAGTCCACTCACTCCTTACAGTATGGCTTCTTCCCTATTAGAACGCTCCCCTACCACAATTTCTTGTCCACAGCTTCGGTGTTATGCTTAGCCCCGGTAAATTTTCGGCGCATAGTCACTCGACTAGTGAGCTGTTACGCACTCTTTGAAGGATGGCTGCTTCTAAGCCAACCTCCTAGCTGTCTGTGCAACTACACATCCTTTTCCACTTAGCATATACTTTGGGACCTTAGCTGGTGATC
>JARXZD010000051.1 GCA_029893765.1 Bacilli bacterium PM5-9 | reverse complement strand
AATTTATCAAAAACAGGATATGATTTTGCAGGATGGAATACAAGAGCAGATGGAACAGGAACAACATATGTGGCAGGAACTGGAACATTTAAAATAACTGCTAATACAACTTTATATGCCAAATGGAAGAAGACAACTGCATCATATAAGGTTATTCATAATATCCAAGATAATGAAAATAAATATAAGGCAATAGAAACAGAAACATATACAGGTTTAGTTGGTAAAAGTCCAGAACTTAAACCAAAAGAGATAAGTGGTTATACTTACAAAAATAAAAAAACAACATATAAATCATCAAGTGAAAAATCAGGTTTAATAAAAATACCAATTCTAGTGGATGACTCTTTAGTTATTAATCTATATTATGATTTAAATATAGTTATTAAAATTGGACCAGTTAAACCATCGATATCAAATAATGATATTAGCTTTGATAATAAAAATAACATTAAAGAAAAGATTAAAAAAAGTGATAATGGAAAAACAAAGATTAATAATTTCCTTTATGAAAAAATGTATAAAAATATTGAAACAGAAGATAGTGATAAATATTATATTTATATTAATTCAGTTATTTTAAGTGTTTTTGCATTTTTGATTTTTCTTGTTCCTTTTCTAGTGATAGCATATATAATTAAAAAAATTGAAAACTCATATGATTCACTTTCTGAATTATAAAAGTATGTGTAAATATATTTTTGAAAATTAAAAAAAGGGTTTAACCCTTTTTTTGTTAATATTACTATAATTTATAAACTATACATCGATTCCTAAAAAATTCTTTGCAGCAATCCCAATTAAAAATGATATTAAAGCGACTCCTAAACTAATAACTAACATTTCTCTAAATTGCTTTTTAAAAGGCAATGATTTTGTAACTGAAACATAATAATTGAAAACTAAAATGATTAAAATTACAATGATAATCATAATTAATAATGCAAAGTAATACATATTATCTGGTAGTAATAAATAAGGTAAAACTAAAAAGACAACAGTTAACAAATAAGCAATACCAGTATATAAACTAGAAGTAAATGCCTTAGGGTTATTTTCAGCCTTTTGAGCTAAATAATTTGATGCTGCCATTGATAGCGTCGCTGATATCCCTGTAATTATTCCAGAAAGGGCAATCAAGCGATTATTAGAAAAGGCAAAAGTAACACCTGCAATTGTACCAGTCAATTCAACAAGAGCATCATTTAACCCTAAAACAATTGAACCAATATATTCTAATCGCTCTTCATCTAACATATCTATTAATTTGTTTTCATGATCGTCCTCCTGATCCATAATCTGTTGAACTTCTGGAAAAGTATTCAATAAATCACTTAATGAATATTTTGTTTTATATTCATTTTTTTCCATTATTTTTATTACGAAAGTAAATCCGAATAAATAACTAATCAAACTATACCAAAATATTTTAAGCTTATTTGGACTAACATCAGTGTTAGTATATCCTTTCCATATTTCATAGTGTTCTTTTTCATCATTGGCAATTTTAGTTAAGATTTCTTTGTTTTTGGAATCTTTAAGACGCTTTGCTAAATTAGTATATACAATATGATCAGTTATTTCTTCTTTTTGAAAATGTAAAATTATTTTTTTAAAATCATTAGTTAACTTGTTTTTCACAATACCACTCTCCTAGAAATATTATATCATTTTAAACAAAGAGTTGACAATTAATAAGCTTGTATAATATTGTTTTTAACCTAAATAAAATATTTTATTTTTTGTCTTTTTTTGATTGATTATGTTGATATTAGTTGTTATAATGAAGTTATAAAAAATATTAATGGAGGATTATAAAATGTATAAACACACAACAGATGAGATTGTAATGATTAGACCAGAAAGATTTTATGGTAACGAAGAAACTGCAGTAAATAATGCTTATCAAAATACTAGTGATGAAAGTGTTGATAGCATTCAACAAAAAGCATTAAAAGAGTTCGATAACCTTGCTAAAATGTTAGAAGCAAAAGGTGTTAAAGTTAATGTTTTACAAGATACTGCAAACCCAAGTACACCAGATAGTATTTTCCCAAATAACTGGTTTAGTACTCACGAAGGTGGAATTATGAGCGTTTATCCAATGTTTGCTGAGAATAGACAAGAAGAAATCTACAAATTTAGAGATAAAGTAGAAAATATTGCTCAAGCAAAAACTGGAAGTGAATTTTTCAAAGTATTTGATTTTTCAAGAAATAATGTAAACGAAAAAGTACTTGAAGGTACTGGATCAATGGTTATTGACAGAAAAAATAGAGTTGCATATTGTTGTTTATCACCACGTGCGAACAAAGAATTATTTGTTCAATGGTGTAAAGATACTGGACATACTCCTGTATATTTCTCTGCAAGCCAAGATGGTGTTCCTGTTTACCATACAAATGTTATTATGGGAATTGGTTCGAAATCAGCAGTTATTTGCTTAGATTCAATTACAGATGCATCAGAAAGAGCAATGGTTAAAGAATCACTTGAAAAAGGTGGAAATAAAATCATTGAAATTACTTTAGAACAAGTTAAATTATTCTTAGGAAATAACTTAGAATTAAAAGGAAAAGATGGTAACTTCCTTGCAATGTCAGATACAGCATACAATTCATTAACTGAAGAACAAAAACAAGCAATTGAAGCAGATACTGAAATTTTACATGCAGCAATTGATACTATTGAGTTCTACGGTGGTGGATCAGTAAGATGTATGCTTGCTGAAATATTTGAATAGTATAAAAAAATAATTTAAAAAGTCTTAGTGCAATTGCATTAAGATTTTTTTTGCATAAAAAAACTCAATTCATTGAACTGAGTTTAATTGGAACTATAATATTAATTAGGGGGTAACCCTTAAAAGGTATTATAGTTTTTTTACATTATAAAAGACAAAAACCTTTTTCCTTGTTAGAATTA
>JARXZD010000050.1 GCA_029893765.1 Bacilli bacterium PM5-9 | reverse complement strand
TTCGTTCGACTTGCATGTATTAGGCATGCCGCCAGCGTTCATCCTGAGCCAGGATCAAACTCTTCATGTTTATGTTTGTTTGTTTTTTGTTTTTTTCCTGGCTTAATTTAAATTGACAGTTTTGTTTAGTTTTCAAAGATCGTTGCGCATAAATATCTAAAATATTTGGCGCCCTTATATAATATAACTTTTCAATGTGAATGTCAACAAAAAAAACGAAATTTTTTAAGATTTTTTATATTTTTTTTCAATTTCTAATTTTTTCACGATAAATAGGCTTTTAAACACCTTTAAAAAGCACTCTAAACTTATTTTATACATATAAAATTATTTAAAAAATTAAAAATTTTTTTTATATTTTTTAAAAAAAACAAAAGAAAGTCATTTTCTCTTGTTTATAAATTATAAATTATTTATTTTTTTCAATAAAATTATATGCACTTTCAATAATTATATTTATATCATTATACTTTGGTTGCCATTTTAAAACATCTTTAACTTTATCACATGAAGCAATTAAAACATCTGGATCACCCTGACGCCTTGGTGCAATTTCATATAAAAGTTCATGTTGGCATACTTTTCTAGCACTTTCAATTATTTCAATAACACTGTACCCATAACCATAACCTAGATTAAAAGTATCTGATTTATTACCACTCACTAAATAATCTAAGGCTAATTTATGTGCTTGACATAAATCCAGTACATGAATATAATCTCGAATACATGTACCATCTTTAGTATTGTAATCATTTCCATTTACAAATAATTTTTCTCTTTTATTTAATGCAACTTCTAATACTATAGGAATTAAATGAGTTTCTGGATTATGTAATTCTCCTACACTACCATCAAGTGATGCTCCTGCTACATTGAAGTATCTTAATATAACATATCTAAAGTCATTTGATAATGCTGCCCATTTAATCATTTTTTCCATTGTTAATTTAGTTTCACCATAGGGATTACTTGGAATAGTCATTGCCTTTTCATCAATTGGCATCTTATCTTGTTTTCCATATACTGCTGCAGTTGAAGAAAAGATAATGTTTTTAACATTAGTATCTCTCATAACATTTAATAAAACTTGAAAGCCATAAACATTATTATCATAGTATTCTAATGCTCTGTTCATACTATCACTAACAATAGATAAGGCAGCAAAGTGCATAATAGCATCTATTTTATATTTAATTATTGTTTTTTTCAATAAATCATAATCTCTTATATCACCTTTTACAAAAACAGCTTTTTTATCAACTTTATCTTGATGTCCTGTACTTAAATTATCATAAACGATAACATTATGATTTGCTTCTAACATTATTTTCACTTGATGAGAGCCAATATATCCTGCTCCACCAATAATTAAAACATTCATTTATTGTCCCCTTTATCTAGTAGCTCTTGAATTTTTTAAAGTTTTAGCTTGTTGCTTTTCAATTTTTTCTTTATCTATTTTTTCATAATTTTCATCATAAATTTTATAATAAAAATTTTCCCATTGATTATAGACGTTTTCTTTACTATAGTAATTACTAATATCTATAGAGTAATCACTATATTTCTTGTATTCTTTTTCATCATTTAACAAGAACTCAATTGCTTCAATAAATTTATCATTTGAATTTGCACTAAGATATTTTTGAAATAATATATCTTTATACAATTCTAAGTCTCTAAGTAATAATGGCACTCCACTATTAACTGCTTCTAAAATAGCCATGGGAAATAATTCGTTATATGAAGGAACAAATAAAATATCAGCGATATTATAAATATCATTCATTTCTTCACGTGGTACTATTCCTAAAAACTTAACATTAGTTGGCGGGTTCTCTGAAATTTCTTTTAACTCTTTATAGCCATCTGTAATGTTCCCAAATGAGAATCCTCCACACCAAACAAACATTATCTCTGGCAATGACTTGGCAACTTCAATAAAATCTAGCACGCCTTTTCTTGTTTGAACTTGGCCAACACCTAAAATAATTTTTTTATCTAGTGGTATATCATATTTAAGTTTAGTTTTTTCTATTACCTCTTCACTTTCATGAAAAAAGTTTTCTTTTGAAACAAAATTCGGTATATAATGAATTTTTTCTTTTTCAATACCATATTTTATTAATTCATCAATGAAAATAGGGTTAACTACTACTAATGCATCTGATGAGCGATAAAATCTAATAACATATTTTTTAAAAACATCAAAAATTAATTTAGGAAGTTTAATTGAACCATCAAGAGTGTGTGGTAAAAAATGAACATATGTTACATTAATAGAGCCACCTCTTTTTAACTTAACAAAATTTCCATAATTTATTGTATGGTGATGTTGGATATCATGAATATTTTTATCATTAACATACACCTTAAATTTTCCTTTTGATCCTTCTTCAACTAACTTTACTTGTTCTATGTATGCACTCCCAACACCTTGTCCAGGCACATCATCTGCCTGAGATAACATATTTATAGAAAAATCATTCATTTAAACACCTCTTATTTTTTTGAAATAACATCTTCTAAATGCTCCATTAAATCTTCTTTTAAATCATCACGTTCTAAAGCAAAATCAATATTCGCTTTTAAATAACCTAGTTTATCTCCAACATCGTATCTTTTTCCATCAAACTCGTATGCATATACTGCTTGTCTTTCTAATAACGTTGCGATTGCATCTGTTAATTGAATTTCATCATTTTTACCAGGCTTTTGTGTATCTAGTATTTCAAATATTTCACTTGTTAAAACATATCTTCCAAGTACAGCCAATGTGCTTGGTGCTTCTTCAATTGATGGTTTTTCAATAATCCCATCAAGTTTTTGTAGTTTATTAGAATCACCTTTTCTTATTGGTTGAACAATCCCATATTTATCAACATCTTCTTCACTAACATTTTGAACGCCTAAGATGCTTGCTTTTTTTTCATCAAAAGCTGCAATTAATTGTTTTAATGCTGGATTTTCTTTATTAACAACTATGTCATCTCCCAACAATACTGCAAATGGCTCGTTTCCAACAAATGCTTTTGCACAACTTATTGCATGCCCTAATCCTTTTGGTTCTTTTTGTCTTATATATAAAATATTACTCATATCAGCAATATCTCTTATCATTTTTATTTCATCATTTTTATTCGATTCTGCCAATCTTGATTCTAATTCATAGTTAATATCAAAATGATTTTCAATTGATTGCTTATTTGAATTAGTTATTACAAGAATTTCTTCGATACCTGAGTTTGTTGCTTCTTCAACGATTAATTGTATTGTTGGAACATCAACAATAGGCAACATCTCTTTTGGTAAAGATTTAGTAACTGGCAAAAATCTTGTTCCTAGTCCTGCTGCTGGAATAATTGCTTTTCTTACCTTCAACAAAACCCCTCCTTTAGTCAAACTATTTTAATTATAAATTGTCTTGAACATTATTACAAGAAAAACAATGTGTACTTTTAAATATATTAAAAAAACGTTAATTATTTTTGAAAATGCAATTTTAAATCGTTTTTTATTTTTTTCAATTGAAAGTGCAATTTCATCATCATTACTACTGATCTATCT
>JARXZD010000049.1 GCA_029893765.1 Bacilli bacterium PM5-9 | reverse complement strand
TAGTTTATAAAAAAAGATACTTATAAAGAGTTGAAAACCCTTATAAGTATCAATATTTATTAAGAAGTTGCACTTTCATTTAAAATTAAGCTATTATTTTTAGTAGCATTTTTTCTTATATTTCACTTCATATTTTGCGCTCTTTTTACTTTATTTGTTTAATGTTAGTATTTTAGTTTACTATATCTAAAGTTTAAATCAGTATATCCATTAAAGATATTTATATAAATTCAACTTAAATTAATAATATGCCTAATATACTTGATATTTTAGAAAATATTTTACTTTTCAAAAACCATTTTTATTAAAACTTTATTTTAAACTTTGTCTTTTGTCGCCATTTTATGAATTCCAACTAATGAATTACATTAATGCATCAATAGTACTTTCACATATTTCATAAAAGCCACAAAAAAAGCCATTCAATGAAAAAAATGATATTATTATGAATATTCAATTTACTTTTATGATTTTTTTATATATAATAAAAGTATGTATTTTTTCTTCATATTTTTTTTACATTTTTAATTGAATTTATAATAAAAATTTACAATATATAAAAGGGGAGTTTTTAGATGCCTACAATATTATTATTATCAAAGGACACCGATTATCGAGATTTAATGATATCTCACTTTTCAAAAAGTAATTTTGAAATTTTATACACAGATACAATTAAGGATTGTGTTGAATTAATTGAAACAAATAAAGTTGATTTGGTTTTATGTGATCATTTCTTTGGAAATGTTAGTATTTGCCAAGTTGCAGAGATTGTTCATAGTATCGATATGACAATTATCATGGTTTCTTTAGGGGAATGTTTCGCTAACTTAAATTTGAGTAATTATTTTGAATCAAATATCAAAGAGTTTATTCGCAAAAAGAATGATTTGAAACTTACTGAATATCGTTTACTTACTTTATTAGAAAAAAGAGAACAGGTTGCTTATCAATCAAAAGAGGGTAATTTAGTAAGTTATGTTGAAAACATTGAAATTAATTTTGAACAAAATACAATTTATCATCATTCAAAAGCAATTCATGTTACTCAATTAGAATTTAATTTATTAAAATTATTTTTAGAGAATAAAAACAAATTATTAAAAAGAGAACAAATTATTGAGACAATTTGGAAAGAACATACTGAATCTAATTTACGTAAGGTTGATTCATTTGTAAAAAAACTTCGTCAAAAGTTAAACTTGAAGTGTATTAAATCGGTACGTGGTCTTGGGTATAAGTGGATTGAATAATAAATAATATAAATGATTGCTTATTTTAGTAATCATTTTTTATATAATAAAAACCTTTAAAGTATTTATCACTTACTAGTATAAGTAATTTTCTTTAAAGGTCTTTTTTAATTCTAATTCTTTTATTTATTATTTTCAATTTCTTTTATAATATCATCTTTTCCTATGACTATTTTTTTATCAGTATCATAAATATATGCAAAACACTCATTTTGAGTTTCTTCTTTTTTTAATGAAGCTTGTCGATATTGAAACATTTCAACATAATCTCCATCCATTATCGCATCAATAAAATCATTGCGATCAAAGCCAATTCTTTCATATGCATTAGCTAGAACATCTAAACTACCAATATCTTGCATATCTTCAAATTTTGCTTTTAGTATTTCATTTACATACGCTAAAGCTACTCCATACTTACTAGCAAAGTATAAACCATAATATGCTTTATTAATCTCATTTTTTTCATTTAAATCATATCCATGAAGTTCTAAATCTATCTCATTGTTTTTTTGATATTCCATTAAATATTTTATTAACTCATAACTCTCTTCTGCTAAGAAATCAATAACTAATTTTATTTTCACTTTCCCACTCCTTTTAGATAATACTATTCTATCATAATATACAAATAATTATACCTTTTTTATTTGTATTTTTATGTTAAAATATAAATAAAGGTGATTAGATGAACAAAATAGTTGGAATTTTCTTAAATAATTATTACTTACTATTAGCTTTTTATGTTTTAGTTGCTTTATTAGTTATTTTTCTAATAATAATAATCAAGCACAATGTTGTTGGAATATTTCATGAAGCTAGTATTTTTAGACGTTTAAAAAATTTATATAAAAAATATGATTACCCTTATATCAACGAAATCATTTTACCAATAAATAAAGAGAGTTATGCTTATTATGATGCGATTGTTTTTGGTGATAAGTTTGTTTATTTAATTGAAATTAAAAATCACAATGGTAATTTATTGATTGACCCTTTAGATGATTGGCAATATATTAAAAAAAATAAACAGTCCTTTAGTTTTATGAATCCTTTTTATGAGTTAGAACTTAAAAAACATATCCTTAATCGTTTTATGGAAATAGATAAAAACAGATATATTGAAATTGTTGTTTATAATAATAGTACTATTATAAATGGTAAAAAAGGTAAGAATCATTTAGTTGCTGCAAATCAATTAAACTCATTAATTAGGCATTATGAAAGTATGGACAATATTCAAAAGTTTAGCCCTGATTTTATTGAAAAAAAGGGGAATTATATTTTAGGTATAAATATAAAAAAACGTAGTATTAGAAAAAGTGTTATTTCTGATTTAAAACTACAACATTCAAAAAGATAGGTGAAATTATGATAAGTTTAATAATACTGGCTGCTGGACAAGGTAGTCGAATGAATTTAGGATATAACAAGATGTTTTATAAAATTGATGGTTTAACTGTTATTGAAAAATGTATTAAGGCTTTTTATAATCATCATGATATTAATGAAATTATTGTTGTTATCAACAAGGATGATGAACAACAAATCAAAACTATCTTAGCTGATTATTCTTTAAAATTTGTTTATGGTGGAAATGAAAGATATGATAGTGTTTACAATGGTTTAGTTAATGTTTCTAATGAGTATGTGCTTATTCATGATGGTGCTCGTTGTTTTATTAGTGAAAAACAAATTAATGATATTATTGCTGGCACTAAAAAGTATAATGCTGCTTGTTTAGCTATCAAGGCTAAAGATACTATTCATCTAATGGATGAGAATGGTTATATTTGTTCTACATTAAATAGAGATACAACTTTTTTAGCTCAAACTCCTCAAGGATTTAAAACTAATGTCATTAAAGATGTATATGATAAATTTCAAGCTAATAAAAGTGCTTTAATAAGCATTACTGATGATGCTATGTTGGTTAATAGTCTTTCAGATCATAAAGTGAAAATTATTGAGTCTGATTATTCTAATATTAAAGTTACTACTATTGAGGATGTTAGACATGATTAAAATATTAGTGGATGCTGATGCTTGTCCGACTATTGATATCATTGAAAAATTAAGCAAGAACTACCATATAGAAACAACTTATGTTACTGATACTTCTCACAATATTACATCTGATACTAATAAAGTAATTATTGTAGATAAAGGTAGTGATAGTGCTGATTACAAAATATTATCGTTATGTGATAGTGATACTATTGTAGTAACTCAAGATTATGCTTTAGCTGGTCTTTGTTTAACAAAAAATGCATATGTATTGCATACAAATGCCTTCATAATTAATAAGGATAATATTGATACTTTACTTACTTCAAGATATTTGAATCAGAAAGCTAGAAAAGCTAAAGAAAAAACTATTAATCCTAAAAAGCGAAAAGAAGAGACAAATCTTTTATTTGAGAGTATTTTAAAAGATTTAATTATTAATAATAAATAAAAGCGGTTCTTTGTCAAGTGATGGGGGCTAGTCCAAAATCACATAAAGTATAATGAATCAGCCAGCATAGTTACAATTGTAACTATGCTTTTTTATTAA
>JARXZD010000048.1 GCA_029893765.1 Bacilli bacterium PM5-9 | reverse complement strand
TATTCATCCACACGATATTTTAATATATTAAAAAAGCACCCACACAGTATTGGAGAAACCGCCCACACCCACACTGTATTTTAAAGCGCCTTTTTTCTTTACCTGTTCTTTACAAAACTTTATGATAATTTTACAAAAAACATCAATGGCTCAATTGTATATTCACTAAGATATGGATAAAATTATATTGAAATATAGTATTGACCACTTATTTGTATAATGTATAAGTTTTGTCAACTAAAAGAAAGAGGTAAAAATTATGAAAAAAACAATAATTAATGCAATAAAAATATTTTTATTATTTGTTGTAATAGTTCTTGGTAATTCTTTTGCAAATGGAAATGATGTAAATGCTGCATCAGATTTATCAAGTAATGCAAAAGCAACAAGCATTAAGTTAAAAAAGGCAGGAGTAGATCAAGAAACTATTTGGAATGGTACAACTTATGATTTAGTTCTTGAGTTTTCTATTGCTCTAACAGGGGATGTTATTAAAAATGGAGATACAGTAACATTACCACATAATTTTGCATCTAGCTTTTCAAATTATACGGGTACATATGATTTGAAGCATAATAATGTAACTAATGTGGGGACAATAGAAATAACTGAAGATTCAATAGTTATTAGTTTTAATAAAAATATGGAAGATTTAATGTTACCTGAAATTGCATCAGTTGTTAATACTGGACAAAAAGTACAACCTTTAGGTTCAATTGCTGAAGCAACACCAGGATATAAAGAGCATACAGTTACAGTTGGAGATAGTAGTAATGCAGATGTTAAATCAGAAACATTCAAATATACAAAGTATCCAACAGCCGATTATGATAATTTCCTTCGTTCTATCTATAAAGGTGGAGAAGATTCAATTGATACAAATAAATTAAACTGGACTATTGCATGGAATATGGATTATGCAATGTCTTTAACATTAGATGATGGACAAAATTATTTAGATACACAAAGTGCTGATAACCAAATTATAATTGATCCACTTCCTGAGGGAAGCACTTTTGTTGAAGAGAATTTCAAAGTAACATATGGTAGATTACAATATGTTAAGGATGGAAAAAGATATTACGCAAGTTCAAATGACAATGGTTATGATGTTACAGATTTATTTGCAAGAGTATATCACAATGGAATTGATGATCAAGATGCATTTTTAGCTAAACTTGCTACAAAAGATCATTCATACGGGGTTTGGAAAGATCCAAGCACTTCTGAAGAAACACTATATGTATTTATGAAAAATTATGGAATTACTACGGATGAATTAGTTAAAAGAGTTGGGTATGCCGATTTAGACGATTATATTGCAAAATCTGATATTCCAGAAGAACTTAAAGCTAGTTTTAAAGAAGACCATACATATAATAATCAAGCCTTTCGTACAGATATAAACCTTACAACTTTACATAGTGGAGTTGCAGGAAATACAACATTTACAAATATTGGAAAAAGGCAATATTCATATCCAGATTTAAAATTATTCTATAGTGATACTCATACAAGTACAATTTCATATTCTGGTGCAGTTTCAAAAGGAGCACCTTATTCATTAACTTTAGTAAATTATGATTTATATGATAGTACAATATCATTAAAAGATTCAGAATTTGAATTATATATAAAAAATGGAGAAAATTGGGATCTAGTAGATACTTATTCAACTGGGTCAACTGGTGTTATGTATACTAGTGGATTAGCAATTGGTGATTATAAACTTGTTCATAAAAAAGCTCCAACAGGTTATGATGAATCAAAAACAATTTATAAATTAAATGGCTCTGAGATTACCGAGTTTAAAGTGGAATCTTCTGAAAGTGAAGGTAGGCTTATTTATGCATTTACTGACCAACAAAAATACGAAATTAAAACATCAGTAGTAAATGGTTCAATTACGCCAACAGTATATGTTAGTTATGATGGTAATGCAATAATATCATATAGCCCAGATGCAAATCATATAATTAAATCAGTTAATGTAAATGGTTCAGAGGTAAATAAAAATTTATATGAATCAGCTTATTCTTTTAGTAATGTAAAAAGTGATCAAACTATTGCAGTAGAGTACGAACTGAAAAAATATAGCATTACAACTTCAGTTGTCAATGGAACAATTGATGCTACAGCAACTGTTGAACATGGTGATAATAAAACAATTAATTATGCACCAACAACAGGATATAAAATCAAGTCAGTAACAGTAGATGGAACAGCAGTCGATAAAACAGCAAATGCAAGTTCATATACATTTACAAATGTTACAGCAAATCATACAATTGCAGTAGAATATGAAATTAATACATATACAATAACAACTTCAGTTGTCAATGGAACAATTGATGCTACAGCAACAGTTGATTATGGAGATAATAAAACAATTAATTATGCCCCAACAACAGGGTATAAATTAAAATCAGTAACAGTAGATGGAACAGCAGTTGATAAAACAGCAAATGCAAGTTCATATACGTTTACAAATGTTACAGCAAATCATACTATTGCAGTAGAATATGAAATTGAAACATATACAATTACAACTTCAGTTGTCAATGGAACAATTGATGCTACAGCAACAGTTGATTATGGAGATAATAAAACAATTAATTATGCCCCAACAACAGGGTATAAATTAAAATCAGTGACAGTAGATGGAACAGCAGTCGATAAAACAGCAAATGCAAGTTCATATACGTTTACAAATGTTACAGCAAATCATACAATTGCAGTAGAATATGAAATTAAAACATATACAATAACAACTTCAGTTGACAATGGAACAATTGATGCTACAGCAACAGTTGATTATGGAGATAATAAAACAATTAATTATGCACCAACAACAGGGTATAAATTAAAATCAGTAACAGTAGATGGAACAGCAGTCGATAAAACAGCAAATGCAAGTTCATATACGTTTACAAATGTTACAGCAAATCATACTATTGCAGTAGAATATGAAATTAAAACATATACAATAACAACATCTGTAATTAATGGTACAATTGATACTACAGCAACAGTTGATTATGGAGATAATAAAACAATTAATTATGCACCAACAACAGGGTATAAATTAAAATCAGTAACAGTAGATGGAACAGCAGTCGATAAAACAGCAAATGCAAGTTCATATACATTTACAAATGTTACAGCAAATCATACAATTGCAGTAGAGTATGAAATTAGCACGTATAACATTACAACATCTGTAATTAATGGTACAATTACTCAAAGTACTGGTGTTGATCATGGCGAAAATAAAACAATTAGCTATGCACCAACAACAGGTTATAAATTGAAGTCAGTAACAGTAGATGGAGTTGCAGTAGATAAAATAGCAAATGCCAATTCATATACATTTACAAATATTCAAGCAAGTCATACAATTGCAGTAGAATATGAAATTAAAACATATACAATTACAACTTCAGTTATCAATGGAACAATTGATGCAACAGCGACTGTTGATTATGGAGATAATAAAACGATTACATACAGCGCAGATGCGAATCATAAAATTAAATCAGTAACAGTAGATGGGACAGCAGTAGATAAAACAGCAAATGCAAGTTCATATACGTTTACAAATGTTACAGCAAGCCATACAATTGTTGTAGAATATGAAATTAAAACATATACAATAACAACTTCAGTTGTCAATGGAACAATTGATGCTACAGCAACAGTTGAACATGGTGATAACAAAACGATTACATACAGTGCAGATGCAAATTATAAAATTAAATCAGTAACAGTAGATGGAACAGCACAAGATATAGTATCAAACGCTGCTGCGTATGTTTTTATGAATGTTACAGCAAATCACACAATTGCAGTTGAATATGAAATTAATACATATACAATAACAACTTCAGTTGTCAATGGAACAATTGATGCAACAGCAACAGTTGAACATGGTGATAACAAAACGATTACATATAGTGCAGATGCAAATCATAAAATTAAATCAGTAACAGTAGATGGAGTTGAAGTAGATAAAGCAGCAAATGCAAGTTCATATACATTTACAAATGTTACAGCAAATCATACAATTGCAGTTGAATATGAAATTAATACATATAAAATAACAACTTCAGTTGTCAATGGAACAATTGATGCAACAGCAACAGTTGAACATGGTGATAACAAAACGATTACATATAGTGCAGATGCAAATC
>JARXZD010000047.1 GCA_029893765.1 Bacilli bacterium PM5-9 | reverse complement strand
TTTCATTGAGTAACACCTCCTAATAAAGATGTTACAATATTTAAGACAATTCCGAAAGTTATTACTTAAGACAATATCATAAATTAATCATATAAAGTTGTCTTTTATTTGATTATCTTAATTGTTTTAAAGTGTTGAAAATGCTATAATTGTTATGGTGATTAAATGAAAAAAATTAAATATTTATTTTTAGTTATTGTATTAATAGTACTTGATCAATTAAGTAAATTTTTAGTAAGTACTAATATGGAACTATATCAAGAAATTCCAATTATTAAGAATTTCTTTTCGCTTTTATATATTAGAAACGATGGAGCAGCATTTTCGATTTTTAAAGGACAAATGTTTTTTTTCTTTATTGTTACATTTATTGCTTTATTAGTAATTGCATACTTATTTAAAACAAGTAAAAGTAAGTTTGCATTAATTACAACATCAATATTATTAGCAGGTGTTTTAGGTAATTTTATTGATAGATTATTATATGGTGAAGTTGTTGATTTTTTAAGCTTTACATTTAATACATATAAATTTGCGATTTTCAATATTGCAGATTGTTATATTAGTATTGCAGTAGTATTGTTTGTTATAGAAACACTATTTTTTGAAAAGGGGAATAAAAATGGAAAAAATAATAGTTAGTCAAGAGGATGAATTATTGCGTATTGATAAGTTTATTACCCTAAAAAAACCTGATATGTCACGCTCAACAATTAAAAAAATGATTGAAGAAGAGTGTATTTTAGTTAATGAAAAGGCAACTAAAGCAAATTATAAATTAAAAGTCAGTGATGAAATAACAATTATACCAATGATTATTGATGATTGTGAGATAGTAGCTGAAGATATTCCAATAAATATTGTTTATCAAGATTCAGATATTTTAGTAATTAATAAAGAAAGTGGAATGGTTGTTCATCCAGGAGCTGGAATATATAGTGGTACTTTAGTCAATGCATTAATGTATCATATTAAAGATTTATCAAGAATTAATGGTGAGATTAGACCAGGAATTGTTCATCGTATTGATAAAGATACAAGTGGTTTATTAGTAGTAGCAAAAAATGATGTTGCTCATAAAAAATTAGCCGATCAATTAGTTGACAAAACACTTAATCGAGTATATTTAGCACTTGTTCATGGACAAGTTTTTGATGAAAAGATTATTATTGATGCACCAATTGGTCGTGATAAAAATGATCGAACAAAAATGAAAGTAACTGCTCAAAATAGCAAGAAAGCTTTAACGAATGTTAAAGTATTAGATATTTTTGATAATTATTCTTTTATTGAGTGTAAATTAGATACAGGAAGAACTCATCAAATTAGAGTTCACATGAATTATATCAATCATCCTATTGTAGGAGATCCAAAGTATGGTTATCGAAAAGATGATCAATCTTATGGACAATATTTACATGCAACAAGATTAGGTTTAATTCATCCAACAACAAATGAATATATGGAATTTGAAGCACCATTACCAGATAAGTTTATTAAAAAACTAGAAGAGGTCAAAAATGAAAAAACAAACTCTTAATATCACAATTATTTTTATAACACTATTTTTTGGGTTGGGAGCTTTTTTCCCATTTAATTCAATTTATTTACAAGATACACTTCATTATTCTGGTTCACAAATTGGATTGTTTTATTCATTGGCAGCATTGGTTGTTGTAATATCTGTTCCTTTATTTGGAATAATTGCTGATAAAATTAGAAACCCTAAATTAGTTTATATTTTTTGTGCGATTGCAGCTAGTTTATTTTTAATACCTTTTAGTTTTTTAAAACCATTTTATATAATTGTAACTTTATATGTTTTTATAAATGCAATAAGATCAGCACTAATACCATTAGCTGATACAATAGCTCTTGATTATTGTGCGCAAGAGAATGCAAACTATGGAATGATTCGTTCATTATCATCATTAGCTTTTATTTTAGCATCTCTTATAACAGGGTATTTACTTGAACGATTTGAAGATTATAGTGCCTTGTTTATTTATATTCATACTGTATTAATAGTGGTTAGTGCATTTTTTATGGCAAAACAAAAAAATACTTATCAGGATAATAATGCAAATAGTTCAAATTTTAAAGATGATTTAATAAGTTTATTACAAAATAAGCAATATTTATTAATTATTATCATAATGGGACTATCTTATGGTGTTATTCAAGTATCGCAAGCATATATATCACTTTCAATTCTTGATTTAGGTGGTAATTCAAACATTGTAGGTATATCTTTTTTCTTTTTAGTAATTCCAGAAGTTATTTTCTTTACGTTTGTTATAAAGTTTACTAAAAAAGTTCAACATATTTATTTAATGTTATTTGGTGCATTATGCTTATTATTAAGATGGATTATTTTATATTACACTAATTCAATTCCAATCTTATTATTTGTTTCTTCTGCACATGGTATTGTTATGGCATTTATTGTTATTGTGGGATTTGATTTGATAAAGAAAATTGTTAAAGGAAATGTTATTTCTAGTGCAATGTCTATCTATACTGGACTAGCAAACATATTTTTTTCAATTATTTCATTTATTGCAGGTTACATCATTGATAATGGTGGTATTGATGGAACATACTTACTTTATTTTGTCACAACTTTAATTATTATATTTGCTATAATAATCTACGTTATATTCTATTCAAGGAGGACTGAGTAATGAATAATAATTTTATTGATGGATTAAAAATGATTGAACTCTCACGTTTTTTTATGTCAAAATACAATTATCGTGAAGTTGAAATAAAAAATGTTGAGGGAATATTTATTGAAAATAGAATGGCTAAATATCCTTTAATTAGAATATGTAGTAAAAGCTTTCAAGATATTGCTCAGTTTAATGAAGACTTAGCTGTTATAAAAAGAGTAATTGTTGAATATAAAACAATTTCTCAACTTGAAGATGTCAGATGTTTATGTATTTATTTTGATGGAGTTGTAGAAGAGAAGGTTGATGATATTTATTCGCTTGTTTTAAAAGATAATAATGATATTTCACAATCAGCAATCTTAAATAGTGAGTTTCCTTTATTATCATCACTTTTTAATTTAGACCAAGTAAATCAATTTTTACAAAATAATCAAACACCTTCTAATAGTCGACAAACACAAGAAAGAAAAATTACAGAAATGTTTAGTTTTAAAGAAATAAGTAAAAAAACTAAATTCACAAGATATTTTTCATTAGCATTTATTTTTATTAATATCTTTGCGATGTATATGCTTTTAAATACAACTGATTTCTTTTATAACTTTGCATGGTATGATGTATTCTTTACTCAATTAGGACAGTATTATCGTTTATTCACTGGCTTATTTTTAAACAATAGTTTTTTATCAATCTTTATTTTCCTTTATGTTTTTTATCAATACAATTCATATATTGAAATAAGATTAGGCACTAAAAAAACAATGATTGTATATGGAATAGGATTATTAATGATTTTTGCATCAATGTTGTTTGTTGGTGGTGGAAATGTTTACTTAGGTTCATTTCCAATAATTGCCTTACTTGCTGGTGCATATATAGGTACAATATTTTTGCCAAGTGAAAAAAATATAATCAAACTTAATTTAAGAAATTTAATTTTTATTTCACTAATTACTATTTCATTCGCACTTGGAGTATATGTAAATTATATTGGTGCATTAATTGCCTTTTTCACTGGATTTGTCTGTGTTTTTGCTTTAAATATTAAAGAAAAAGAAATTAATAAATCTTATTTATATATTTTACCTGCAATTTTTATTTGTATGGTTGTACTAAAATTCATTCCTAATCAAGCATTAGCTCGTGATTTAAACTTTGAAAAAAGCTATATTTCATACGTTAAATATGATGATGAACATTTAGCAAGCAGTTATGAAAATAGAATTGATAAACATTATAAGAAAATTGGAGTTATTGATTATGATGAATAAGATATTTTTTGAAAAAGCACTTGAAGCAAAAGAATTATCAATTGATCCTAATACTAAAGTTGGTTGTGTAATTGTTAAAGACAATATTATTGTTAGTAAAGGTTATAATACTTTACCACGAGGTTTACAATCATGTGATTATCCTCTTGATTGTCGAAAGGGAGCATTTTTAGATACTAAGTATCCATATATGATTCATAGTGAAGCAAAAGCAATTGTGGATGCTAAGTGTGATTTAAGCAATTCAGTGATGTATGTTACTTTATTTCCTTGTAATGAATGTGCAAAATTGATAATTGAAGCTGGTATCAAAGAGTTGTATTATCTTGAAGATAAGTATTGTAATGAGGATAATGTAATTGCCTCAAAAAGAATGTTAAGTGAAGCTGGAATTAAGTTTGAATATATTGAAATTTAATGAATAAATAATATAATTTTTATCTAAAAAAATTACTAAATCTTTTTAAAAAAAGGTTTAGTTTTTTTGGGTGAATTGAAAAAGTAAATTCCAGTTTAAAGAAAAAAATTGAAAATGTAGAAGTAAACGCTACTTTAATAATAATTTTATCGTTAAGCTAGTTA
>JARXZD010000046.1 GCA_029893765.1 Bacilli bacterium PM5-9 | reverse complement strand
TTACATATTCAAAATATTAATGATAACACTTTTTACAATTACACATAAAAAAGAAGGTAACTTATGTTACCCCCTAATTATTGACAAAGCTCCTATTTCTATTGTCTAGTCTTCATACATATCATTTATTTTTGCTTGCAAAGTTTCATTTTCTAAGAATTCATCAAATGTCCCCTCATAAACAACACAACCCTTAGGAGTAATCTCAATAATTTTATTAGCAAGTGTTTCAATGAAACTAAAGTCATGAGATGAGAATAATAATGATCCTTTAAATGCTTTTAATCCATCATTAACTGCTGAAATAGATTCTAAATCTAAATGGTTTGTTGGTTGATCTAAAATAATAACATTTGCTTCTTTTAGCATTAATTTAGAAAACATCATTCTCATTTTTTCTCCACCAGAAAGTACAGATACTTTTTTCAATGGTTCATCATGAGAAAACAACATTTTTCCTAAATAGCTTCGACAAAAAGCTTCACCCTGTTCTTCACCAGAATATTGTCTTAACCAATCAACTAAATTTAATGATTTATTTTCAAAATAAGCACCATTATCTTTTGGAAAATAATCATTTTCTACAGTAACTCCCCATTTAATCGTTCCGCTAGCAGGTTCTGCTTCTTCAGCCAATATTTGAAATAAATTGGTAATTAATGCTTCATTACGAGAAAAGAAGTAAACTTTATCATCACCTCTAATAGTAAAATCAACATTTTCAAACATTGTTTTACCCTCTTCAACATAAGATAAATCTTTAACTTCAACTACATCATCACCTAAATCTCTTCTTAAAGGTAAACTAATAAAAGGATATCTTCTTGATGAAGGTTTAATATCATCCAAAGTTATTTTTTCTAACAATTTCTTTCTTGAAGTAGCTTGTTTTGATTTTGATGCATTAGCACTAAATCTTGCGATAAACTCTTGAAGCTCTTTCATTTTCTCTTCTTTTTTCTTATTATCATCTTGCATCATACGGCTTGCTAGTTGACTTGATTCTTTCCAGAAATCATAGTTACCAACATATAGTGTAGCTTTTTGAAAATCAATATCCACAATATGAGTACAAACATTATTTAAGAAGTGACGATCATGGGATACCACAATAACTGTTTTATCAAAATCATCAATAAAATTTTCTAACCATTTTATTGCATAGAAGTCTAAATGGTTAGTCGGCTCATCCAATAATAAGATATCTGGATTTCCAAATAATGCTTGAGCAAGTAATACCTTAACTTTATCATCACCATTTAAATCTTTCATATATTTTGAATAGTCGCATTCTTTAAGTTTTAATCCATTAAGTAGTTTTTCAGCATCACTTTCAGCTTCCCAACCATCCATTTGTGCAAAGCGTTCTTCAAGCTCAGCAGCTCTATAACCATCTTCTTCACTAAAATCTTCTTTCATATAAATATTATTTTTTTCAACCATAATATCATATAACTCTTTATAACCCATAATTACTGTATCTAAAACTGTATACTCATCATACTCAAAGTGATTTTGTTTTAAGTATGAAATTCTTTGATTTCTTTCATAAAAAATATCACCCTTAGTTGAATCTAATTCACCTGCAAGTATTTTTAAAAAAGTTGATTTACCAGCACCATTAGCACCAATAATTCCATAACAATTTCCACTCGTAAATTTTAATGTTACATTATCAAATAACTTATCTTCACCAAACGATAAAGATATATTAGAAACATCTATCATTGTATACCTCCATTCTAACTAATTAATTATAACACATTATTGCACTTATTATAACCCTATTTCTTCGCTAAATCTTTGAATTTTACTTTTATGATTTGGTTTATACTTAATCGCAAAACTATCTAGATAATTAATAAAAGCTTGTTCTTTATTATAATCATTAGCTTCAAACTCTATCTCATAATCTTTTTTATTATTATATGTAGACATATCCAAACAGATAAGACCATCTCTGATAACATGCTCTATTCTATTTGTTTTTAGTGATCCTATTAGATATAAACCTTTTGGTAAATCTAAATCATAATTATAAATTAATGTATTATCTTGATAAATGCTATCAAACTCATTTTTACTAATTAAAATATTATTTTCAAGAAGATCATTTTCTCTTTGTGTTTTCAAACAAATTTCAATATAATTTTGCGACACTCTTATTCTTAATGCTTGTTTTCTTTTTTTCAAATCTTTAGTTTTAGTTTCAAAATAAAAATTCTCATGTTCAATTATTTTATGTTCTTGTTTTAAAATATCATTTTTAATTTTGTTGTACTCACTTTCTAATAAAAGTTGTTTGTACTCTATTTCTATTTCTTCTTTCACAAAATAACCTCCTTTACTAAAAAAAGAATAAAATTAATATTCTCTTTTTGTCTCATATTTAAAATATTCATGTTCATTTTCATCATTTTTATAGATTTTTAATAATAATTCTTTTTTATCTAAATTAGCATACTTAATTTCTAATGATGAAAGTACTTGCTTTTTATTTGATAAATAATAACTAATATAGCTACGATCACTATTATAAATAATAAAATCTTTAACTACATTTTCAATTGTTTCACCATCAATGATTGTTGTTTTACATGAAGAATAATCAATTTTACATATCATTTTTTCACTATGAACAACATATTTATCATTACTAGCCGAAACATTTTTATCAATCGCTTTTCTAGAATCACTATTTTCAAATTTTAATATTTTAGTTGAAATTTGATTCATGTCTTCAATGTTTTTTATTTCTTTATCTTTCTCAAATGTATATCTATTTACATTAAATTCTTCAGTCTTCTTATTTCTAAATAAAATATTCAAATGAGTTTTATCACCACTAATTGACCAAACCTGACTTTTACTTTTCTTTTTTAAATTAATTAATTTATCATCATTACTTACAACATCTAATTTCAAACCATAACTAACAAATAGCTTTCCATTTACTGAAACCATATTGTTCACTGGATTAATACCATCTTGAATAAGTTTTAATTTCTTACCATCATATTTATATAAACTTCTCTTAGCATTATCATCTTTTGCATCCTTTGTTTCAATGTATAATGCACCATTATGTTCAGCTGCTTTATAAGTAATTTTATCTTTTATTGTAAGAGTTTTTTTACAAGTATTTTTTTCACCCATTTGATAAATAACATATTTTGCTCGTTTCTTATCAATAGTAACCTTAACTTCACTATTTCTAATTGCAAAGTTTTCTAATCTATTATTACGTAAATCCGTACATCCATTAAATGCACTATCCTCAATTATTGAAAAATTATCATTTTCCATTTTATATTTTTTTGCAATAGTTTTATCGCCCTTTTTATCTTGTTCTTTAATATACTCATCATCATCTAACTCTTGCACACTAATATTTTCAACATTTATTGTTTCTATTTTATTTACATTCGAATTACTACATGCTACTAAAGATAATAATATTAAAGGAAAAAAAAGTTTTTTTATCTTCATTATTTATTTCTCCTCCTTTGTTAAATTATATAATAATATTATAGCAAATTGCTCTTCTAAAATATAGTAGTTCCAACAAAAAGTTGTAATAAATTACAACTCTTGTTAAAACTTCATACCACCCATCATTTTCTTAATATCATTCATTGAGGTTGGCATTTTACCTTTACCCATCATTGAACCCATTTGCTTCATCATTTTTTTCATTGATTCATATTCTCTTAATACCTTATTTATCTCTGCATTATTTAATCCACACCCTTTAGCAATTCGATCTTTTCTTTTAGCTTTAATAATTTGTGGATTTCTTCTTTCCTTTGGCGTCATTGATTGAATAACAGCTTTAGTTTTTTTCAATTTTTGATTAGCCTTTTCTTCGTCTTCATCACTTATTTTATTCATACCAGGAATCATTTTTGCTAAACCACCCAATGATCCAAGCTTATTTACTTGTTCCATTTGCTCTAACATATCTTCCAAATCAAATTTTCCTGACATCATTCTATCAACTGATTTTCCAGCCTTTTCTTCATCAATAACATTCGATGCTTTCTCAATTAATGATAATACATCTCCCATTCCTAACATTCTACTAACCATTCTTTCAGGATGGAATAAGTCAATTGCATCTAACTTTTCACCTGTACCAATAAATTTAATTGGAACACCAGTAACATGTTTTATTGACAATGCCGCACCACCACGAGAATCTCCATCTAATTTAGTAAGAATTGCACCAGTGATTGCTAATTGATCATTGTAAGATTGAGCAACATTAATCGCATCTTGTCCTGTTAATGAATCTACTACTAATAATATTTCATCAGGATTAACTAACGCTTTTAAATCTATTAACTCTTGCATTAAAACTTCATCTAAATGTAAACGACCTGCAGTATCAATGATAATTAAATCATTATCATTTTCTTTTGCATATTCTAATCCTTTTTCAACTATCTCACGTGGATCAATTTGCCCCATTTCAAAAACAGGTACTTCTAATTGTTCTCCTACTGTTTTTAACTGATCAATTGCTGCTGGACGGTAAATATCTGCCGCAATTAATAATGGTTTCTTACTATATTTTTCTCTTAAAAAATTTGATAGTTTTCCAGCAGTTGTTGTCTTACCTGCACCTTGTAATCCAACCATCATTATAATTGTTGGACCATTAGTCTTAAATTTTATTTCTTCTAATGAATCTCCAAATAAATGAACTAATTCATCATTAACTATTTTAACTACCATTTGACTAGGATTTAGCTGATTAATTACATCTTGCCCCTCAGCTTTTTCCTTTATATTAGCAATAAACTCCTTAACTACCTTAAAGTTTACATCTGCCTCTAATAAAGCTAATCTTATCTCACGAAACATTTCATCCATGTTTTCTTGAGTTAATTTGTGATTACCTTTAATTTTTTTCATACTGTTTTGCAACCTAGTTGACAAATTATCAAATGCCATATCATTCACCCCTTATACCTCGTATATTGTATCATTTTTTTTAATTTCTTACAATCTATCCCAAGAAATAGACATGTCTTTTTCTGTCAATAACTTTCGAAAATGTCTCAGATTTTTAAAATCATGAGCATTTTTTTAATACTCCAAATTGTTTACAATACTATATTCTAAATCAGTA
>JARXZD010000045.1 GCA_029893765.1 Bacilli bacterium PM5-9 | reverse complement strand
GCCATAGAAGCTACCTCCTTGAAAATAAGCAGCCAATATAAGGATAACATGAAAGATAGATCAGTAGTAATGATGATGAAATTGCACTTTCAATTAAAAAAAATAAAAAACGATTTAAAATTGCATTTTCAAAAATAATTAACGATATTTAAAATTTCATTACTTTTTCAAAAAATATCTTGCAAATGTCTCTCTGGTTGTGTATAATTAAGTAGTACATCAAAACGATGTCTACGTAGCTCAGCTGGATAGAGCACACGCCTTCTAAGCGTGCGGTCATAGGTTCGAATCCTATCGTGGACGCCATTTAAAATAAACATAGCAATTGCTATGTTTTTTTATATCTTTAAAACAACTTTGCATTATACGAAATTTATTTTACTATAATTACTTTTTTTGAAATGTTTTTATTAATTTGACTAACTCACTTAATTAAGTGCTTTTTATTTTGTCTAATTAATGATAGAATAAGATGTAATAGTAGATAATTTTTTAAAGTATAATGTATGAATATAATAGTAATAGATTACTTTTAAATATATTTGATTATTATAGGGGGATTTTTAAATGAAAAAAGTAGCGTTTGTAACTGATAGTGGAACTGGACTTAGTGTAAGTGAAGTAGAAGAGCTAGGTTGTTATAGTGTTCCATTGCAAATTTCTTATGATGATAAATCATTATTAGAGAATGAAGATATTAATGTTGATGAAGTATATCAATTAGTAAGTGAAGGCAAAATGTTGAAGACATCATTGCCACCACTATCAAAAATTGAGGAATTATTTTTAAAATTAAAAAATGAAGGATATGAAAAAATATTTGCTGTTCCAATTTGTTCTGGATTAAGTGGTACGATTAATGCAATGGTTTTAAGTGCTAAAGAGGTTGGAATTGATTTTGATTATTTTGATAATGGAACAACTGCCATGATTGAAAGATATATGGTTGTTCGCGCAAAAGCTTTATATGAATCAGGAAAGACTTTTGATGAAATTAAAAGTATTCTTTCAAAAATATGTCAAAATGCTAATACATTTGTTATTCCTAATGATTTACATCATTTAAAACGTGGTGGTAGATTAACAGCAATTGCTGCATCTTTAGGTAGTCTTTTGAAAATTAAACCTGTTTTAGAAATTAATATTAAAACTGAAGGAAGAATTGATGTTTTAGATAAAGTTAGAACAATGTCAAGAGCACTTAAAAGAACAATTTCTGCTTTAGAGGCTGATAATGTTGGTGATGGCTTGGGATATAATATTACAATTGCTCATGTTTTAGCTAATGATGAAGGACTTAAATTACTAGAGATGTATAAAGAAAAGTTTCCTAAAGCTAATTATAATTTTATTAAATTAGTTAGTGTTGTTGGAGTTCACACTGGTCCAGGTTGTTTAGCTGTTCAATATTTTAAAGAATTATAGTAAACATAGCATTTGCTATGTTTATTAATAATAGGGAGTGATAGTTAATGCATAGATATTTTTGTGTTGATGAATCAGGTTCTTTTAATACTTCGTATGAACAATATTATATTATTTCTGGAATAATTGTTGAAGATAACTCTATTTTGCAAAATATTCATAAGAAAATAGAAAAGGAAGTACGAACTAGTAAGAATAGTATAAAAGAATTAAAAGCATCGAGAATAAAAGATGAGAAAAAAGCTTTGTTTATTAATGAGATGTTAGATAATAGTAATATTAAAATTATTTCATTAGTTATTGATAAAAAAGAATTAAATAATAAATATGATTTTATAATTAGTGAATTTTTAATTTATAATTATGCTTTAAAAGAATTATGTAAGGCAGCACTTGAAAATAACTTAATTATGAAAAATGATGAAATATTATTTTTTGTAGATGCTAGAAGTATGAATCAAAAAGTTTATAACGATTTAGAGAGTTATTTAAATTTAGAATTTTTTGATATTTTAAAAAAGGTAAATGTGGTTTATAAAGATTCTAGTATAACAAGGGAAATTCAAATGGCTGATTATGTTTCAAATGTAATATATGGTTACTATAATAAAACCAATAGAGCTTATGAACATATCAAAAAAATAAAGAATATACCAATAAAACTAATTCCTTAGGAGGTAGTAGTATGAAGAAAATTGTTGCGATTGCAGTTATTGTTATAATTATTTTATTATATTTGGTACCATTTTCATTAATTATGTATCATAAAGATAGTAAAATAGAACAACCAGTTGATTATTTGATTGTTTTAGGTGCAAAAGTAAATGATAAAGGCCCAAGTCTGATGTTAAGTTATCGATTAGATGAAGCTATAAAGTATTATGAAGAAAATAATGATGTAATGATAGTTGTTAGTGGGGGACAAGGAGAAGATGAAGAGTATCCTGAAGCTGTTGTAATGAAAAACTATTTATATGATAAAGGTATCCCAACAAATAAAATAATTGTTGAAGATAAATCAACATCTACATTTGAAAATTTAGAAAATAGTAAAGCTTTAATTGATGATGAAAAAAGTATTGGAGTCGTTACAAATGATTTTCATATTTATCGATCTTCGATGATTTGTTATCGTGTTTTTGATAAAAAATGTGAAATGCAATCTGCTAAAAACTTTGATGGTTTACCAGGAATCTATTCATTATTAAGAGAACCATTTGCTTTATATAAATCATATTTTTTAGATCGTTAATTGTTTTTGTTTATGATTATAAAACAAATGATTTTATGTAGTTATTAATTATTCGATAAACACTTATGTATTAAAACACGTTGTTAAATTAGCAATGTGTTTTTTTAAAATAAATAAATTTAGTTCAAAAATTACTTATTTCGCTCATTATTTTATTTACTTTTATCATAGTTTAGTGTAAAATTAATTAGGAAAGTTTTTTAAATAATATTAGGAGGATGTCAAATGTCAAAAATAATGGCAGTTAATGCTGGATCATCATCATTAAAATATCAATTAATTGAGATGCCAGCTGCAGATGTATTATGTTCAGGTGTTATTGAAAGAATTGGATTAAATGATTCTTTATTTTCAATTGAAGTAAATGGTGAAAAACATAAAGATGTTTTAGATATTGAAGACCATACAAAAGCTGTAAACTTAGTGTTAGATGCACTAACAAAATATAATGTTGTTTCATCATTAGATGAAATTGATGGAGTAGGTCATCGTTTTGTTCATGGTGGAGAAAAATTTGTTTCATCTGTAGTAATCAATGATGAAGTAGTAGCAGCTATGGAAGAGTTATCAGATTTAGCTCCATTACATAACCCAGCAAACTTAGTTGGTTATCGTGCTTTTAAAGATGCATTAAAAGAAGTTGGTCATGTTGCAGTATTTGATACAGCATTTCATCAAACAATGGAAAAAGATACATTTGTTTATCCAATTCCATACGAATATTATGAAGATTTTGGTGTTAGAAAATATGGTTTCCATGGTACATCACATTTATTCGTTTCAAAACGTGCAAATGAATTATTAGGAAATCAAAAAGATTCAAAAGTTATTACATGTCATTTAGGAAACGGAGCTTCATTAGCTGCAGTTAAAGATGGTAAATCAATTAATACTTCAATGGGATTAACTCCATTAGCAGGTGTTATGATGGGAACAAGATCTGGTGATATTGATCCAGCAATAATTACATTTTTAATGGATAAAACTTCAATGAGTGCTTATGAAGTAATGGATGTATTAAATAAAAAATCAGGTATGCTTGGATTAAGTAAAATTTCAAGTGATGCTCGTGATATTGAAAACGGATTAAATGAAGGAAACGAACTTGCTAAATTAACAGTTGATGTATATGTTAATAGAATCATGGATACTATTGGATCATACTTTGTTAAATTAGGTGGACTTGATGCTATTGTCTTTACTGCTGGTTTAGGTGAAAACGCACCAATGTTTAGAAAGTTAATTTGTGAAAAACTTGAGTGTTTAGGAGTTAAGATTGATGATGATAGAAATAATGTTAGAGGAAAAGAAACATTAATTTCATCTGATGATTCTAAAGTAAAAGTATTTTTAATTCCTACAAATGAAGAGTTAGTTATTGCTCAAGATACAACAGCATTATTAGGATTATAAAATAAAAAGACTTTAATAGTCTTTTTTTTAAGGAAAAGGAGATTGAAAATGGAAAAAAGCTTTGAAAAAAATGGATTATTAATCCAACCAAATGAAAAACCAAAGAATAAATTATTATGGATGTTATTATCATTTCAACATGTATTTGCAATGTTTGGAGCAACAGTATTAGCACCAATTTTAATTGGATTAGATCCATCAGTTGCAATTCTATGCTCTGGAATTGGAACATTAATTTATTTGACATGTACAAAATTTAAAGTTCCAATTTATATTGGATCATCATTCGCTTTTATTGCAGCAACTAAAATTGCTTTAGAAAGTGGTGGAACTGGAGCTGCAGCAGCATCGATTATGACAGTAGGTTTTGTTTATACTGTAATTGCTTTATTATTAAGATTTACAGGAACAAAATGGTTAAATAAATTATTACCACCAATTGTAGTAGGTCCAATGATTATGGTAATCGGACTTAGCCTTGCTAATAGTGCAATATCTAATGCTGGATTATTAAAAGATGCTTTTGATCCTACAGCAGCATTAATTGCTGGTTTGACTTTATTGATTACAGCACTTGTTTCAATTATGGGTAAAGGATTCTTTAAAATAATTCCTATTTTAATTGGTATTTTATCAGGATACTGTATCGCTTTAGCTTTAGGAAGAGTAGATACATCAATTTTTGCAAACATGCAATTATTCTCAGTTCCTAATATTCAATTTCCAGGATTAACATATAACTTTGATTTTAAATATTCATTAATGTTTGTACCAATCGCGCTAGTAACCATTGCAGAGCACGTTGGAGAACATACAATTACATCAAATATATGTAAAAAAGATTTCTTGCAAGACCCAGGTCTTAAGCAAACATTATTAGGTGATGGAATTGCTACATTAGTTGCCGGTTTACTAGGTGGACCAGCAAATACAACATACGGTGAGAACAATGGTGTAATCGCAATGACAAAAGTTGCTTCAGTATATGTAATTGCTTTAGCAGCAGTATTTGCAATCATTTTAGCATTCATTAGTCCAGTATCATTATTTATTAAAAGTATTCCTGCTCCAGTAATGGGTGGAATTTCAATTATGTTATTTGGAATTATTGCAAGTAATGGTGTTAAAATCATGATTGAAAATAAGATTGATTTTACACAATCAAGAAACTTAGTAATAGCTGCTTCAATGTTAATATTAGGTATTGGTGGAGCAACATTAGCATTTTCTGAAACTTTTACTTTATCAGGAATGTCAGTTGCAGCAGTAATTGGAATTATCCTAAATATTATTTTGCCTCATGATAAAGAATATAAGGATAATATGGTTAAAGAAGAAAATCAGTAAAAACCTCATTACGAGGATTTTTTAATATAGCTTAATTTTAAATGAAAGTGCAACTTCTTAATAAATATTGATACTTATAAGGGTTTTCAACTCTTTATAAGTATCTTTTTTAATAAACTATTTC
>JARXZD010000044.1 GCA_029893765.1 Bacilli bacterium PM5-9 | reverse complement strand
ACGGAACAGATTGGGAAGATTATACAGGAGTAGGAGTAGTATCAGGAACAACAAATGCAAATGGATTAATTGAATTTGGGCCATTACCAACAGGAGCATATAAGGTAGTGGAAACATCCACAGCAGCAGGGTTTGTATCAAATACAGAAGAGTATTATGGAACAGCAAATGAGGATGGAGAGTTTTCGATTAATGCAGGTGATGATGAAGGAATAGCAATAGGAGTAACAAATGAAGCAGAAACATATAGTGTAACATATGATAGTAATGGTGGAACAGGAAGTCAAGGAGATGCAACAGCGTATAGATATAATGCAGATGTAAGCGTATTAGGGCAAAGTAATTTATCAAAAACAGGATATGATTTTGCAGGATGGAATACAAGAGCAGATGGAACAGGAACAACATATGTGGCAGGAACTGGAACATTTAAAATTACTGCTAATACAACTTTATATGCTAAATGGAATGCTAGTGGGTATGCAATTAATTATGAATTAGATGGTGGAGTGAATGCAGCATCTAATCCAGCTACATATACATTTGGTGCTGGAGTAGCATCATTTGCTAATGCTACTAAAACTGGTCATACATTTGGTGGATGGTATAGTGATGCAGCTTTAACTACAGCAAAAACAAGTATTTCAACTACAGAAACTGGTGCGGTAACATTATATGCAAAATGGAGTGCAAATGATTATAATATTACATATGAATTAAATGGTGGTACAAATGATGTATTAAATCCAACATCGTATACATATGGAATAGGGATAACATCATTTGAAGATGCTACGAAAGTAGGGTATGTTTTTGCGGGATGGTATAGTGATGCAGCGTTAACAAGTAGTGTTACAAGTATTTCAACAACGGATATTGGAAACAAAGCATTATACGCTAAATGGAATGCGGATGATAATGTTTATAAAGTGGAACATTATATTGAATCATTAGCTAGTGGAAATTATGATTTATATAGAGAAGATAATATGAATGCAAAAACAGATGCGACAGCAGACTTTGCAGATACACCAATAGTAGGATTTAAATTTGTTGAAGATAAAACAACATATGAAGATTCAAATAATGCAGCATCTGATAGTTCAATAAGTGTTAGTGCTGATGGTAGTTTAGTAATTAAACTTTACTATGCAAGAGAAGTATATATGGTAAGTTATGATGGTAATACTCATACATCTGGAAAAGCTCCAAGTGTACAAAAAGTAAAATTTGAGGATAGTATTAAAATCAAAAAACCATCAATGAAAAAATCTGGATATGACTTTGTTCAATGGAAAGTTAATCCAACATTTAAACCAGGAGATACATTAACTATGGATGCAACAATGTTAAAACATGTTGATGAGAATAATGTGCTTACTTTAAAAGCTCAATGGAAAAAAACTGAGAAGTTACCTGATACAGGAAGAAGTATTTTCTACTTCTTAGGGTTCTAAAAATATAGTCGAATGTGCAATTTAAAAAAAATTGCACATTCGCAATTTAAAAAGGGAGGTTAAAATATGAAAAGAATTTTAAAAATACTAACTATTGTATCTTTTATTTTTGGATTATTAATTAATATTGATAATGATATAAAAGCAGCAAGCATTACTTATGTTTCAAATATTGGTGATGATACATTAGGTAATGGGACAACAAGTAATCCATATGCTACTGTTTCAAAAGCTGTTAGTGAAACAGATGATGGTGGGGAAATTATTATAAAGTCAGATCTTTTAGTAACTAAATCAGCAAGATTTTATGATAAAAGTTTAACAATTAAAAGTGATAATTCAGGCCCATATACTTTAAGTCGTGGAACTGGATTTGAAGGTTTAAGTGATAATTATCGCTCATGGTATAATCCAGCAATGTTTGAAATGGGAATTACTAATGGATTAAGTTATGAGTTGGTTATTGATAATGTAATAATAGATGAACAAGGATTACATGAAGGAACTGTGTTTAAACAAAATGGTGATAAAAATTATAATGCAAACCTTGATATTTATCATGATAGTGTTATTGCCTCATATTCTCCAACAGGGACAATTACTTTAAAAAATAGTAAAATACTAAATTATGGTGGATATAGTGCAATTCTTTCTAAAAGTGCTAAAGTAAATGTAAAAAATAGTGTTATTGAGGACACATTACCAGCTACTAGTTTTGATAATAGAGGTGTTGGTGCTATTTTAATCCAACAATCAGGAAGCTTAAATTTTGCAGCTGACTCTAAAATTGCTAATTTAGTAAGTTCTACTAATAAAAATGTTAGAGCTATTTATGTAGAACATAATTCAAATGCAATAATTAGTGGTGAAATTAGTAATAATGGTAGTTCAAATAATAAAGCAAATATGATTGTGATTTCAAAATCAACAGCGACTATTGAAGAAACGAGCATTATAAAAAACAATAATACTTGGGCAGGTACTGTTTATGTAGTAAATGGTGCAAATGTTATTGTTAAAGGTAAGATTCAAAATAATAAAAGTATTGATAGAGGTGGAGGTTTATATATTGTAACTAATGGAGCAGCCTCACATGCTACTTTAGAAAATACGGGTGAAATTTCTGGAAACAGTTCAACTAGAACTGGTGGTGGAGTTGAACTCCAACAAGGAACATCATCATTTACTATGAATGGTGGAAAAATAATTAATAATACTGCAATTAGTGGTGGTGGTGCAATTGCTATTGGAAAGGGAAATGCCAAGTTTATCATGAATGGTGGAGAGATAAGTGGCAATACTTCAATAGGAAAAGTAGGTGGAGTGTATCTATATTCTGAAAAAGTAAATGTTAATATTAATTCTGGAAGCATTTTAAACAACAAAGCTAATGGTAAGGCTACAGATGTAGGTATTGAAAAAGCGACAATTGTTAATCATGGTGATATGATTGATCATCATGTTAAAGTAAATAAAAATGCAGTTATTGATACAGGAGTTTATATGCTTCAAGAGGATAAATATGTTTCTCATAATCTTCAAAATGATTATTTAATGTTAGGAAACTTACATAAAGATACCAAAACATTACTTATTGATGAATTAAACAGTAAAACAGAAATAACTAAAGATGAAGTTAAAGTAGCTTCATTGCCAGCTATATATACATTATGGGTTAAGGCTGGTTCAAAAAATGTAACATCTTTTGATTTATCATTGCCTAGTGCTGCTGATCCGAGTTTAGCATATTATGTTGCTATTATTCCAACTGATGCAACTGGAGTAGCAATCAGTGGTTCTAAAGTAGAATACTATAAAGCAAAACTTGAAAATGGAAAAGTGCTTGTTAAGTTTAATTCAAGCAATACTAATGGTTATGGTGTGGCTTTAACACAAGCCAAAGATATACCAGTGACTGATGAAAATGGTGGTACAAAAGATGAACCAAAAGTTCCTGATGTGCCAAAGAAACCAGATGTACCTGATGCACCAGATACAGGAAATAATTTACTTACATATTCATTAATGAGTATGGCTGTTGCATTATTAGTTTCTACATATATGTTTAGAAGAATTAAATTGTAATAATATAGATAAATTAATTAGTATAGTTTCCTAGGAAATTATGCTTTTTTCTTTTTAGTAAATTCATAATATCGAGATATATGGTAAATATAATATGATGTAATTAAGATATTATTTAAATTTAAAGTTATGACAAAGAAAAAAATGTTAATGGTATTTGATATTTGTGAAGAAATCTACATTGATGAGTACGTATAATTGTGTTATTATGTAAAAAAGGTGTAAATATTGGCGGGTTTTCGGTAGGAGGAAGATATTAATGAAAAAAATATTATTTATTGATGATGATAAAAAATATTCATTAATTATTAAGGAAGTCTTAGAAAAAAATGATTTTATAGTGGATTTAGCGCATACTAGTTTTGATGGAATTGAGTTAGCAAAAAGTAATATTTACGATGTCTATATAATTGATTTATATTTAGATCAATTTCAAGGAACACAAGTATGTGAAATAATTAAAATTGATAATCCAGATGCTATTGTAATCTATGTCTCTAATTCTACGGAATCTAATGATGAATTAAAATGTCTAAGAACAGGTGGTGCAGATTTTGTATCAAAAGAATCCTCTATTGAGGTATTCATTGAACGAATAAGAAAAGCACTTATAGAAAAAAATAAACTTCAATCAAAGAAGATTATAAAAAGTGAAACAGAGAATATTGAAATTGATAGAATAAAAGGAATTGTATTTAAAGATAATGAGCTTGTTCATCTGACGAGCACTGAATTTAGAATACTTATTTTATTACTTGAAAACAAGAATGAACCAGTTTCACGTGATGAGATCATTGAAGATGTTTGGGGAATACCATATTGTGAAGCGGAAATTGAGCCAAGAACTATAGATACACATGTTAAAAATATAAAAAGAAAACTTAAAACAAAGTCAATAATATCAGTTAGGGGAGTAGGTTATCGTTGGTATGAAAGATAAGCTATCAAAATCTTGGAGAATAATTTTTGCAATTATTATTGCTATTTACATTATAGTAGTAATATTTTTTGCATATTCGATTGTAAATATTCCGAAAAATTATTCGCAAGTTCAGACATCTCAAACAAATAAAGTGAAAAGTGAGTTAGAAAATGCAATTGATTTAAACCAACAGAATTTTTTTAGGGATTTAGAAGATAAATATGCAATTGAATTTGTTGTAATGGATAATAATAAAAATATTATTTATTCAACAATACCAATCACAAAAAATACAGATTTTAAAAACTCTTTAAGTGAAAATGCTGTATCTTATGAAGAATATTACGAATATAAAAATAATAATAGTGTTTATTCTGTTTGGCTATTAGAATATTATTTGTCTCCACAGTCAACATTTGATGCTTGGTCGTTTTCGCTATTTATTTCAGTTGCTGTTTTAGTGAGTTTAAATTTTATTGTGGTTGTTATTTTATTTTCGAAATTTATTAAGCCATTAGAAAGATTAAGAGATAACATTTATAAATTATCGCAATATCAATTAAATTTAATTGATACAAACAATAAAACAGAATATGATCAAATATCAAAAAAATTAGTTCACTTTGCAAAAGATTTAGAAGGATATATTGATAATTCAACAATTGAATATACAACTTTAGAAAAGAATTTGCAAATTCAAAACGAAAAACTAGAATATAAAAATAAATTAGTTGCATCTATGACACATGACTTAAAAGGCGCAGTAAATATTATTGCTTTGCAAACAGACACAATGTTAGAAACTACTAGTAATAATACAATAAAAGATATTAATAAATCTTCTAAAAAATTAATAACAGATATTAACGAAATAAGTAATATAATTTATAAAGATGAATACAGTATGGATTTAATAGAAATTGATGTTACTAATGTAGTTTTAAATATTTTAGAAAAATATACTATTCAATTAGAACGAAAAAATATTGATGTAGAGGTTATTGCTGATGATATTATTAAAGTTAAAACTAATAAATATTCGATAGTTCAAATTATTGATAATGCTATTTCTAATATTGTAATGTATGCAAAAGAAAATAGTGATGCAGTAATAGAATTAGATTTAAATCATAATAGACTTAATTTAAGTTTTTATAATGAAAGTAATGAATTTAGTGAAGTTGAATTAAAAAGTGTTTTTAAATTATTTTTTAGACGCTCAAACGACAAGCTTGGGACAGGGACAGGTCTTTATACGGTTAAAAGATTAGTTGAAGAGCTTCAAGGAACTGTTAATTTTATTAATAAAGATAAAGGTGTCGAATTACAAATTGAAGTGGTGGTAGAATGAAAATAAAATTTATTTCTATTGTGATGTGCTTAGTTGTTTTTGTTGTGAACTTTAATGAAATTGATGCAAAAAATTATACGACATATAATGGAGTTAGTGTTATAAATATCAATGTTGATGAAACAGCAATGACTGCTGGGAAAATATATGATATAGGATTTGATTGGAAAATAGATACAACACCAGCACTTCTAAAAAAAGATGATAAAATAGTTATAGATCATAATTTAGGCGAACTATTTAATGTTGCTTCATATGATCAATGGAGTGATTTGGATGTTT
>JARXZD010000043.1 GCA_029893765.1 Bacilli bacterium PM5-9 | reverse complement strand
GTATAGAACTTCAAATGAAGTTTCAAAGAAATGGATATAATATAAATAATAAATTACATTGGTGATAAGCGGACACTTAATATTTCAATTTGCAAACCTATACTTTTTATTTATTCGTTGTTTTATTTTACTCATTTATATGCTATAATATTTTGGATATAGTGTATGTGAAAGCGAGGAAATAGAAAATAATGAAAAATGTACATAATTTAGAATTTTGTGGAAGAACAATATCAATTGAAACAGGTGAAATTGCAAAACAAGCTAATGGTGCTGTTTTAGTTAGATATGATGATACAGTAATCTTAACAACAGCAGTTGCTTCAAAAAAAGCAAAAGATATTGATTTTTTCCCACTTACAGTTACTTTTGAAGAAAAATTATATTCAGTTGGTAAAATACCAGGTGGATTTTTAAAACGTGAAGGAAGACCAAGCGAGTTTGCTACATTATCAGCACGTTTAATTGATAGACCAATTAGACCATTGTTTGCTGATGGATTTAGAAACGATGTGCAAATCGTAAATACAGTATTAAGTGTTGAGCAAGATGCTTGTCCAGATATGATGGCAATGTTAGGTTCATCATTAGCATTATGCATTTCAGATATTCCATTTGAAGGACCAATTGCTGGAGTTCATGTTGGACGTGTTGATGGGGAATTAATAATTAATCCAAGTGTTGAAGAGACAGAAAAATCAGATATTGAGCTTGCTGTTGCTGGTACAAAAGAAGCAATTAACATGGTTGAAGCTGGTGCTAAACAAGTTAGTGAAGAAGACATGTTAGAAGCTATTATGTTTGGGCATGAATATATTAAAGTTCTTTGTGAATTTCAAGAAAGCATTGCAAAAGAAATTGGTAAAGAAAAAATGGAAGTTAGTCTATACGAACAAGATCAAGACATTTTAAATGATGTTAGAGAACTAGCGTATGACAAAATTAAAGAAGCAAATGCTATCTTTACTAAACAAGAGAAAAATGAAGCAAACAATAAAATTGTTGAAGAATTAGTTGAAATATATGAAAACAAAGAATATGAAAGTGATGCAAACAAAGTAGAAGCAATTAAACAAGTTAAAGAAGCTTTCCATACTTTAGAAAAAGAATATGTTAGAAAACAAATAACAGTTGATAAAATAAGACCTGATGGACGTAACAAAGATGAAATTAGACCACTTAATTCACAAGTTGATTTACTTCCTAGAGTTCATGGTAGTGCAATGTTTACTCGTGGAGAAACACAATGTATTAGTATTACAACATTAGGTGCATTAAATGAATATCAAATTATTGATGGTATTAATGAAGAAGATCAAAAACGTTTTATGTTGCATTATAACTTCCCACCATTTTCAGTTGGTGAAACAGGAAGAATGGGTGCTCCAGGACGTCGTGAAATTGGACATGGTGCATTAGGTGAAAGAGCATTAGCTCAAGTAATGCCAGATGATACAAAATTCCCATATACAGTACGTGTGGTGAGTGAAATCGTTGAATCTAATGGTTCTACATCACAAGCAAGTATTTGTGCTGGTACAATGTCTTTAATGGCTGCTGGTGTACCAATTGAAGCTCCAGTTGCTGGTATTGCAATGGGATTAATTAAAAAAGATGAAGATTATACTATTTTAAGTGATATTCAAGGTTTAGAAGATCATTTAGGAGATATGGACTTTAAAGTTGCAGGTACTGAAAAAGGAATTACTGCTTTACAAATGGATATTAAAATTACAGGTATTAATGAAGCAATTTTAAAAGAAGCATTAGCACAAGCTAAAGTAGGTAGAAAACACATTCTTGAAAATATGTTAGCTACTATAAATCAACCTCGTGAAGATGTAAGTAAATACGCTCCAAAAATGGAAACATTCTCAATTGATCCTAAGAAAATCAAAGATGTAATTGGACGTGGTGGTGAAATGATTGATAAAATCATTGAAGCATCTAATGATGTTAAAATTGATATTGATGATGATGGTAAAGTAGTTATTTACCATACAAATAGAGAAGATATTAATAAAGCAAAAGAAATGATTGAAAACATTGTTAAAGAAGCTCAAGTTGGTGAAATATATGAGGCTAAAGTAGTTAGAATTGAAAAATTCGGTGCATTTGTAGAATTATTTAAAGGAACTGATGCTTTACTACATGTTTCAAAAATATCACATGATCGAGTTGAAAAAGTTGAAGATGCTTTAAAACTTGGTGATATAGTTAAAGTAAAAGTAATGGAAATTGATGATAGAGGGCGTGTTAATGTTTCAGCTAAAGCATTAATTGAAAAGCCTAAAAAAGAAGTAAGCGAAGATAAAAAGGAAGATGCTTAATGAAAATTTATTTTGTTAGACATGGTAGAACACAAGGAAACATTGATCAAATCTATAATGGAACAATTGATGAAGTTTTAGCAGATATCGGAAAAGAAGATTTATCTGAAAAAAAATCAATTTATAAAAACCTTAAATTTGATTATATCTATTGTTCACCATTAACTAGATGTAAACAAACATTTGATATTTTATTTCCTGATGATCAAGTTGATGAATATCGTGAAGATTTAATCGAAATGGACTTTGGTGATTGGGCAGGAACAAAATACGAAAAGAAATTTACTGAATTACAAGAACAAGGATATACTTGGAATGATTATGTTGATCCTGAAAATGGTGAAACATATGAAAGTTTATTTTCTCGAACAACTAACTTTTTGAAAGAAGTTATTTCAAAACATAAAAATGATGAAAATATTCTTGTGGTATGTCATGGTCTAGTAATCGCAGCAATAATGAAAAAACACTTTATTCAAGATGAAATAATGTACTATCTTTCTCCAAAAAACGGATTAGGATACATTGTTGATACTGATGAAAATAAAGCTGAAAGAATAGTATTTGAAAAATAAGATTGTTTAAAGACAATCTTTTTTTGTGAAAAACATTGGTCCCAAATAGTGTTGATAGGATAATGCGATAATTATGCAATTATTACATTACCATTATCAATATCTTCGCATCTAAGGTGACCTATGCCACCTATAATCATCTTTACTATTGTTTCAAACACATCATTTTGGTAATATCTTTTGTATCTTCGTCTTATTTCAAATAAACTTAAATATCCTTGTAGATATTTTTGTGAAATTCCTTTATAATAATATAAGAAATCTTTGATTAATGCATGAAGACTATTGATCGGTTCTAGTGTATATTCTTCAAATGATTTCTTTTTTGATGGAATCTTTTTCCAATCTACATTTAATAATTTCATTACTTTATGATATGAGCGAAGTGAGTCTGAAACGACAATACTTTTCTCTTTTATTTTATCTTGATATACATTTAATAATGCCTCACTAGTTATTCTACCTACATCCGCTACTCTAATAATTACATTGTTTGGATCACCAATAGCACAAGCTATACTTAGTTTTTCATCACTCATACCTCTTTTCTTGCTTTTTGTAGATATGTAAGGTACATTCTTGTCTTTTAACACTTTGTTTACTAATGTTTCATCAAGATGTATAACACCTTCTAATACATCTTGATTTACTAAAGTTGTTAAGATATTTAGCACTTTTATTCTCCACCTAAAAGCTGTTGATTTACTAATCTTAGCTTTTTCACAACTTACTTTAAGCGAATCTTGAGCTAATAAAGATTCTATAAATCTCACCCACTGACTAAATTTCTTTTTTGAAGAGAAAGTTAATTTATTTCTTGTGATAACTCTAGTTTTGCCACAATCATTACATTTATATTTTTGAATACCCTGAGGAGATTTGCCGTTTTTAACAGTTTGTTTACTGCTGCAATCTGGACAAATGATACTAGTGGAGTTATTAGATTCTTTTTCAATAGAATTGAATAGTTCATCAATTATTAAATCCTTTAATTCAATCATTTGTTCATTATTTAATTTTTTTATTATATCTTTCATTTTCATCACCTAAAGACATAATATCATTCGATCTTACACTATATATGTTGACTGATTAATTTATCAATACTTTCTGGGACCAATATTTTAAGAAAAATAATTTTAATATTTGTAATTATTATTTGATTGATGATAATAAAGAAAAATTAGAAGAGTTAATAAATAAAGAAAAGAAAATATCTGATTTAATTATAACAACTGGTGGTACTGGATTGACTAGTGATGATATTAGTGTTGATGTTGTTGAAAAAATAATGGACTATGAAATTCGTGGTATGAGTATTGCTTTACATAATTTTAATTTACAACAATCTTTAAATACGATATTTTCAAGAGCATTAGTTGCAGCCTTAGAAAATACTATGATTATAACTTTGCCAGGATCGCTTAAAGCTGTAAGTGAAATAATGCCGTATTTTATTAATTACTTACCACATGGATTATCACATTTAGAAAATAGAAGTCATTAAACAAAGAAAGAAATAAACGCTTCTTTGTTTTTTTGTCTAAATTTTGATATAATATTGATGTAGATTGAGGTGATTAGTATGAAAATTATAAGTATTAATAAAAAAGCTAAGTATGATTATTTTTTATTAGATTCTTTTGAAGCCGGAATTGTTTTAACTGGAACTGAAATAAAATCAATTCGTGCTAATGGAATTAACTTAAAAGACTCATACGTTAGAATTACCAAAGATTTACAAGTTTATCTTATCAATATGCATATTTCTCATTATGATCATGGTAATCAATTTAATCATGATGAAACAAGAGAAAGAAAACTTTTACTTAATAAAAGAGAAATAAGAAAGTTATTTCAAGAAAGTAAAGAAAAAAACTTAACAATTGTTCCAACTAAAATTTATTTTACTAGAGGAATGGTTAAAGTTGAAATTGCTCTTGCACAAGGTAAAAAGAATTATGATAAAAGAGAAGTAGAAAAAGAAAGAGATGCTAATAGAGAAATTCAAAAGCATCTAAAAAATTACTAGGGGCTGTCATGGTTTCGACAGGATATTGTTTAGTTAGAGATTCAGTCCAGTGGTGAGGTAATCACTATTTCGAAAATAATCGGAAACACAAATTATTCTTACGCTGCATAGTAACCTAAAAACTGGTTTGTAGCCAATTATATGCGATTTGCATGTAGTCAATTATAATTGAAACCTATACATGTGCGCTACTTAGTTGATCGAACTATTTAGTTTAACATTAGATCTATAAGTATTAAGTTTTTGTTTATTTTTACTTAATTCTTGAACTTATAAAAGTAAACTAAACTGTAAACTCTTTAACATGGGACGTATTTTGGACAGGGGTTCGACTCCCCTCAGCTCCACCATTAAACAACAAAAACCCTTATTTAAGGGTTTTTCTTATATAATGATATATTTTATTGAGATAATAACTTTTTGAAAGATAAGTTATTGTTTTTGTTTTTTATCAAATGAAAATTTTAATAATATTGGTGCAACTAGAGTAGTTACAATAATAACTGCTAGCATAATTACAAAAATATCTTGATCAATAATATTTTGTTCAAGCCCAATATTTGCAACAATAATCGCAACTTCACCACGAGATACCATTCCAGAACCAATTTGTAATGATTCACGATTTGATAAGCCAAACAATTTTGACATTAAACCACAACCAATTAGCTTACTTAAAATCGCAATGATTGCTAAAGCAAGAATCATTAGAGCAATTTTTGGTGTTAAACCATGAATTGTAGCCTCAAGTCCAATATTCGCAAAGAAGATAAGTGATAGAAAATTGGTAGAAATTGTTTTAATGTTGCTTTTAATTTTATATTTATTTTTAATTGATGATAATGTTAAACCAGCTAAAAACGCACCAGTTATTTCAGCAACACCAAAATATTCAGATGTAAAAGCCATTAATAAAGCAAATGCTAATACTAAAGGAGTAGCACCTTTTCTTGAAAAATCTAAACCTGATGTAGTAATTAATCTTGGAACAAAGAATAAGATAACTAAAGCAATTAAACCAAAGATACCAATATTTGCAATTACCTCAACGATTGAGCTTGTTGCAGTTCCACCTTGATGACTTGCTACAAGTGAAACAACAACTGAAACTACAATTAATCCAATAATATCATCAATTATTGCTGCTCCTAAAATAATATTTCCAACTTTACCTTTTAGTTTTCCCATTTCTGATAATGTTTCAACAGTTATACTTACACTAGTTGCTGTTAGAATTACACCAATAAAAAGTTTAACCCAGAAATCATTAAAAAATAATCCCGCTACAAAATAACCTAGTATTAATGGAGCTACTACTCCTGCAACACCCACTAAGGTAGATGGTAGTGCTGTTTTCTTGAATTCGTCTAAATCTGTATCTAATCCAGCATAAAACATTAGAAAGATAATACCTAAACGTGATAAGAATTTTATTTCATCACCTGAATGTGCAATATTTAAAACCATTGGTCCAAGAATAATACCTGCTACGATATATCCTAAGACAGCTGGCAAACCAATCTTGCTACATAGTATTCCTAGTGTTTTTGTTGATACCAATATTAATGCAAGTATTAAAAAGAATGTCTCCATTTTTGATTCTCCTTCGATAAATATTTATATTAAAATTAATTTACAATAAATTAACTTTTTAACAACTCTCAACATTCATTATTATACCTTAAATAAATAATTATTCAAATAAACTTTACCTTTTTTGCTATTGTTTATGGATAGGCTACAATAAAGTGGACAAAAAAGATAAGGAGTTGTTACAATAATAATATAAAAAATGAAATGAGGTAATAATCATGAATCGTCGTC
>JARXZD010000042.1 GCA_029893765.1 Bacilli bacterium PM5-9 | reverse complement strand
TAATTAAGACATAAAAAACCAACACAATAAATTGTGTTGGTTGATGCAACAATATCGATTTGAGTAATTATTCCACCCTATTTGACATTGCGCCTAAAAAACCAACACAATAAATTGTGTTGGTTGATGCAACAATATCGATTTGAGTAATTATTCCACCCTATTTGACATTGCGCCCCTTTTTATATTTCTAAAGCATATGCATATAATGGTGAAATTCCACGATAATTCCAATTTATAATGTCTTTCACATCTACAATCAATTCCTTTTCATTAGTAGTCATTGTTATTTTAGTGCCATTTATTTCATAAAATGAATACCAATCAGTTGAAATTTCTTCATTTCTTGCTAATATCATTAAATTAGCTTGATCATCTAATTCACTTAGCACATTGATTACATCCAAAATTGTTTCTTGTGCTAATTTTTTTTCATCTTCAAAATGCTTTTGTGATGTATAATAAACAACACTATTTTTTAGATAATCTAAAACTTCAATTTCATTAGAATACCATGATTTTAATTTATCATTAGAGTGCACACTAACAAACAAACGATTTGTATTAAGTGCCTTATCTCTTTTTTTCATATTAATTAATCCTTTATGTTCTAATTCGTTAAGAGCAAACTCAATATCAACTAGACAGGCATAAAATGGACTTTCAAATACTTCAGTATATGTTTGGCAAGTATTTGGCATTTGACCATTTTCAATAAAGAATCGTGATAATCTTGAAAGAAATGAAGCACATGCTTTTTGATACTGTGCACTAATTCCATTCATCTCTATATCTTTAATTCCAAAACGTTCTAATCCCTCAGTATATAAACAACCATCACTTGTATATTTAACTTTAAATAAATTAGAATCAATAATATCAATATTATATTTTAGAAAATGATTAATATATGTTGCAGAATAAATACACCACTGCGTGCAATCAACAATTAACAACGGATTATCAGTAATGATTGCAAGTAGTTTTATTTGCGCATAATATGCTTTAACATAGTCATGTTTAGTATCTACATACGACTTGATATAGTAATTAGCATTATTTGCACTTTTGATAGTTTCATCATCAACAAGAACTTTATTAATTGCTTCTAACTTACTATTTCTGTTTTCCATAATCTTTAAATAAATATTAAAATCAACATCTTTATATGTAACTCTAACATGTAAAATATTATCTTTTATATCACTAATACTAACATTTGAAAAAATTGATCTTTTATTAATATTATCAATTATTTTTTGATAGCTCATATTGTTATCTAATGCGAATAAATCAATTATAGATGGTTTATTTGCCTCAAAATATCCTTGTTCAATATTTTCACTAGCCATTATATCTTTCCTCTCACTCAAGACTAATAGTATTTTACCATATATTTGTTTGATAAAAAAGGTTCATTAAGTAAACAAAATCATATTTAATATTGTTTAATTTTTAGCTCTTGTTCTATTTTTTTGTTCATGATCAACAGCCCATGTTGTAAAAGTACGATGGGTAATATTTAATCTTCTTGCAGCTTCTCTTTTACTTATTTGTTCTCTTTCCCACATTTGATAAATCGCACCAAACTCACTAGGTATTTGTTTTTTAGGTCTTCCAAAACGAATACCTTTTTTCTTTGCCTCTTTTATCCCTTCAGCCTGTCTTTGTAGTATATTATCCTTTTCCACTTGAGCAACATAAGATAAGACTTGTAATACCATATCTGCAAGAAACTTACCTGTTATTCCATTAACATCATTTCTTGTATCAAGTAATGGAAAATCTAAAACTACAATATCAATATCTCTTTCTTTTGTTAGAAAATTCCACTGCTCAATTATCTCATCATAGTTTCTACCTAATCTATCAATCGACTTAATAAAAAGGGCATCTCCTGCCTTTAATTTTTTTATTAATCTTTTATAACTTGGTCTTTTAAAATCTTTTCCTGATATTTTATCAACAAAAATATTCTTTTCATCCAATCCTGCTTCAAGTAAAGAACTTACTTGTCTATCAATATTTTGTTGTTTTGTTGAAACTCTTACATATCCATATTTTTTTTGCATTTTTTACTCACCTTTTCTTAATTATTACTCTATAATACCACATATTTAAGAAAAATAAAGCACAATACTTCAAAAAAAACACACATTTTGCAAACATTTTAATTTTTTACCAAATATTTCTTTATATTTCACTCATTATTCGAATTAAAAAGAAAAAAAAGCAAATTACAAAGTAATCTGCTTTCAGTTTTTAATAATTAGTTATTAATTATTTAATAATTTCTGCAACTACACCAGCACCAACAGTTCTTCCACCTTCACGGATAGAGAATTTAGTACCTTGCTCTAATGCGATTGGAGCAATTAAGTCTACAGTCATTTCTACATTGTCCCCTGGCATAACCATTTCAGTGTCAGCTGGTAATTCAATAACACCAGTTACGTCAGTAGTTCTAAAATAGAATTGAGGTCTATAGTTACCGAAGAATGGAGTATGACGTCCACCTTCATCTTTAGATAAGATATAAACTTCTCCTCTAAATTTTGTATGTGGAGTAACACTTCCTGGTTTAGCAAGTACTTGACCACGTTGGATTTCTTCACGGTTTACACCACGTAATAAAGCTCCAATGTTGTCTCCAGCATATGCTTCATCTAATAATTTTCTAAACATTTCTAATCCAGTAATAACTGTTTTAGTAGTATCTTTTAATCCAATGATTTCTGCTTCATCATTTACATGAATAGTTCCACGGTCAATTTTACCTGTAGCAACTGTTCCACGTCCAGTGATAGTGAATACGTCTTCTACTGGTAATAAGAATGGTTTATCAGTATCTCTTTCTGGAGCAGGAATATATGAATCACAAGAATCCATTAATTCAATAATTTTTTCTTCCCATGCAGCTTCACCTTCTAATGCTTTTAAAGCTGAACCTTTAATAATTGGAGTATCATCTCCTGGGAATTCATATTCAGTTAATAAATCTCTAACTTCCATTTCAACTAAGTCGATTAATTCTTCATCATCAACCATATCGCATTTATTTAAGAATACAACGATATAAGGAACACCTACTTGACGAGATAATAAGATATGCTCTCTAGTTTGTGGCATAGGTCCATCAGTTGCTGAAACAACTAAGATAGCTCCATCCATTTGAGCAGCTCCTGTAATCATGTTTTTTACATAGTCAGCATGTCCTGGGCAGTCAACGTGTGCATAGTGACGAGTTGCTGTTTCATACTCAATATGAGATGTGTTAATTGTGATTCCACGTTCTTTTTCTTCTGGTGCATTGTCGATATCCGCATAGTTTTGCGCTTCTCCTCCACCGTGTTTTGCTAAAACTGTAGCGATTGCTGCAGTTAATGTTGTTTTACCATGGTCAACGTGTCCGATTGTACCAATGTTAACATGTGTTTTACTACGATCAAATTTAGCTTTTGCCATTTTCTTTATCCTCCTGGTTTTTCTTTAACATTTTTATTTTATAAAATTTTTAATTTAAAATCAAGTGCTTACAAGTTTTATGCACCTGTATTTTTCTTAACGATTTCTTCTGTAATAGATTTTGGTGTTTCTTCATAGTGGTCAAATTGCATAGTATAGTTACCACGACCTTGAGTATTACTTCTTAATGAAGTTGCATACCCAAACATTTCTGCAAGTGGAACCATACAGTTAATTGCAATAGCATTTCCACGTTCTTCTTGTCCTTCAATACGTCCACGTCTTGAAGAAATATCACCCATTACATCTCCCATATATTCATTAGGAACTGTAATCTCTACAGACATAATTGGTTCTAATAAAACTGGTTTACAAGATTTTACAGCATTTTTTAATGCCATACTTGCAGCAATTTTATATGCCATTTCACTTGAATCGACATCATGGTATGAACCATCATATAATGTCGCTTTAAAATCAATTAATGGATACCCAGCAACGATACCTCCAGCTGCAGCGTCTTGTAACCCTACATTAACACTTGAGATATATTCACGAGGTACTACCCCACCAACGATTGCATCAACAAACTCATATCCTTTTTCTGGATTTGGTTCAAACTTAACCCAAACATGTCCATATTGTCCACGTCCACCAGATTGTTTGATGTATTTTCCTTCAACTTCAGCAGTTTGAGTAATAGTTTCACGATATGATACTTGAGGAGCTCCAACATTTGCTTCAACATTGAATTCTCTTTTCATTCTATCAACAATTACGTCTAAGTGTAACTCACCCATACCAGCGATAATTGTTTGTCCAGTTTCTTCGTCAGTATATTGTCTAAACGTTGGATCTTCTTCTGCAAGTTTAGATAATGCAACACCCATTTTATCTTGGTCAGCTTTTGATTTTGGCTCAACAGCTACGTTGATAACTGGTTCTGGGAATTCCATTGATTCAAGAATAATTGGTTTTTTCTCATCACATAATGTATCCCCTGTAGTTGTATCTTTTAATCCAACTGCAGCAGCAATATCTCCTGAATAAACATCAGAAATTTCTTCACGAGAGTTAGCATGCATTTGAAGAATACGTCCTAATCTTTCTTTCTTACCTTTAGTAGCATTATAGATATATGTTCCAGATGAAACATGTCCTGAATAAACTCTAAAGAAAGTAAGTCTTCCTACGAATGGATCTGTGATAACTTTAAATGCTAATGAAGAGAATGGTCCATTATCATCTGCAGGTCTTTCTTCTTCACTTCCATCTTCTAAATGTCCAACAATTGGTGGAATGTCAACTGGAGATGGTAAATATTCAATTACTGCATCCAATAATAATTGCACACCTTTATTTTTATATGCTGAACCACATAATACTGGGAAAAAGTCTCCTAAAATAACAGCTTTTCTTATTATAGGCTTAATTTGCTCAGCCTTTACTTCTTCACCTTCTAAAACTGCCATCATTAAATCTTCATCAAAATCAGCAAGTCTTTCTAATAATTCATTTCTTAATTCTAATGCTTGATCTAATAAATCAGCTGGAACATCACCAACAGTGATATCTTCACCTTTTTCATCATTATATATATATGATTTCATTTCAACTAAATCAATAATACCTTTAAAGTCTGCTTCAGCACCGATTGGCATTTGAATAGCTGCTGCATTAGCATCTACTCTTGAATGTAATGATTTAACTGACATAATAAAGTCAGCACCAGTAGCATCCATTTTATTCGCAAAAACAATTCTAGGTACATTGTATCTAGTTCCTTGACGCCAAACTGTTTCAGTTTGAGGTTCAACACCTGCTTTAGCATCAAGTACTGTTACTGCACCATCAAGTACACGAAGTGATCTTTCAACTTCAACTGTGAAGTCGACATGACCTGGTGTGTCGATAATGTTTAAACGATGATCATTCCACATTGCAGTTGTTGCAGCAGATGTGATTGTGATTCCACGCTCTTTTTCTTGATCCATATAATCCATTTGTGATGCACCTTCATGTGTTTCACCAATTTTATGAATCTTCCCAGAAAAATATAAAATACGCTCAGTAGTTGTTGTTTTACCAGCATCAATATGAGCCATAATTCCAAAATTTCTAGTATTTTGTAATGACGTTTCACGTGCCATATTTATTCTCCCTTCTTATATTACCATTTAAAGTGAGCAAATGCTTTATTAGCTTCTGCCATTTTATGAGTATCTTCTTTTTTCTTAACTGATGCTCCAGTTCCATTAGCAGCATCCATAATTTCGTTTGCTAAACGTTGAGTCATTGTTTTTTCTCCTCTAAGTCTAGCATAGTTTACTAACCATCTTAGTCCAAGTGTAGCTCTTCTTTCTTCTCTAACTTCAACTGGAACTTGGTAGTTAGCTCCACCAATTCTTCTAACTTTTAACTCTAATAATGGCATGATATTATCAAGTGCTTTTTCAAATACGTCCATTGGATTTTCGTTTGTTTTTTCTTCAACTATAGCAAATGCATCATAAAGTATTGTTTGTGCAACACCTTTTTTACCATCAACCATAATTTTATTAATTAAACGAGATACTAATTTAGAATTGTAAACTGGATCTACTAGTACATCACGTTTAGTAATATGTCCTTTACGTGGCATATGATTGCCTCCTTCCTTTTATAACATAATTTGTTTTATTTCGCAGCTTTAGGTTTTTTAGTACCGTATAATGAACGACTTTGTTTACGTTCGTTAACTCCAGCACAATCAAGAGTTCCACGAATAATGTGATATCTTACCCCTGGTAAATCTTTAACTCTTCCCCCACGAATCAATACAACACTATGTTCTTGAAGATTGTGACCAATCCCAGGAATGTATGCTGTAACTTCCATATTGTTAGATAGTCTAACTCTCGCATATTTACGTAACGCCGAGTTTGGTTTTTTAGGTGTCATAGTTGCTACCCTAGTACAAACTCCTTTTTTCTGTGGCGAATTAGTATTTGTGCTTTTCTTTTTCAAAGTATTGTAACCACTATTTAAAGCAGGTGATTTTGAAGTATATACTTTTGAAGAACGACCCTTCTTAACTAATTGATTAATTGTTGGCATTAAAGTGCCTCCTTTCCTAATGTTTTATTCACACACTTCCAGGTGTATCATTTATTGTTTTATAAAAACACACAAAAAGTGCCTACCTCATAATATTATACTATTTGAATTATAATGTCAATAAAAAAATGACTAAATTTGCATTGCAATTTCGGTGCTACAATTTATAGGGTGGAATAACTAATATTCAAAAAATATTAGTTGCTTCATCCTTTTATATTTTTTATACATTATAAAAGACAAATACT
>JARXZD010000041.1 GCA_029893765.1 Bacilli bacterium PM5-9 | reverse complement strand
CTCCTCAATGTTTTCTGTCAATTACATTGTATCATAGGCACTTATATGTGTCTTTTTATTTTGTCCTTTTCGGACACTTACTTATTCAATTTAGAAACTTTATCAAATAAAAACTATTTTCTATTTTTTTTGATTTTTTACTTAAATAACGACAAAACTCAATCTAATTTACATTAAATTGAGTTGATTTTTTATAATATCCAAAATGATATTAATTAAATAGTTCTCCTATAATAGCTAATCGTTTTGTTGGATTAAGTGATTTCTCTTTAGTCGGATAACAAGTTAATAAAACAATATATTTTTTATTTTTTTCTTGAATTTTATTATATACTTTATATTCTTCATTATTAGATTTTACTACTACTTTGTCTATCATTTTATATTTATAAGTTTTATTATATTGTTTTAAATAAACATTAATGGTATTTTCTTCACATAAATCATCATAATTATATCCTACACTTTCACGATGACCTTCTAAAAAAATAACTCCATTATTAATAGGCAAAATACTATCTTTTCTCATTCCTACTCCTTTCATTAAATCACTTTGAGAGTTTCCATTAATAATCGCATACTCATCTGTAATGCCATCAACTTTAAATTTTCCAACAATGTTTTTGCCGCCCTGTTTTAATGCTAAAGCACTTTGCTTTTTTAAATCTTCGATTGAAATTCTTTGTGGTTTTTCATAGTTTAAATATAAAATTAATACTCCAACAAAAATAATGCTTACTAAAATAAATGCCCTTTTTTTAAATTCAATCTCAAAAAGTTTATTAATTATTTTCAACTAAACCACCTGTTTTAGTAAATGGAATTGCTTTATTTATAATTTTTATTTCATATTCTCCATTATTTTCAACATTAATAAAAATAGGTTTATCTTCTTTTTTATATCCAATCGGAGCTTTTAATTCCTTAATAAAATACTGATTTAAAGAAACATATATAGACATAGTTTGTTTATTTGAAACCCAAGTTAATAAATTAATATTTTTATCCTTTTCTTTTTTGTATAAGGCTAATTTTGCACCAATAAGATTATTAGCTTCTTTTTGATCAACTTTACTAATTTTAATAAGTTTTAATATAACATCATCCTCAATTGGTTTAGATATTCCAATAATTTCATCATCAATTTCACTTTCACTAGATCCAATTGCGCTTGCTAGATTGTAGACATCTTTAACATCTTTAATCAATTTGACATTAAAAGTTATTGAAATATATTGATTTTGCTTTAAATCACCAACATTAAACAATAAGTTATTATTATCCCATGCAACACTATCACTATCATAGCTGTCACTCACTTTATAATATACAGGTTTTTCATCATTTGAAATGACATTTGTAATTTTCGTAGTTTCTTTTTGATATTGTAGATAATCCATCAATTCGTCCTTTAATTGAACATTTATCCACGTTCCTGATTGGTTTTTATTTCCAACTTTAATTGTATATGAGAAAATATCACCCTTTTTTAAACAGTCAGTATTTACTGTTTTTTCAATTTCAGGTTGAGGTAGTATTGGTGTATTAACATCATCTTTAATATTAGTTATATTATCACCCTCAAGATTTGCTTCATTAAAAACTAATGGTGTTCCTTTATCACTCATAAGCTTTGGAATATCTCTTACTTTTACTTTAAAAGATATAACATACCCTTGTCCACCTTCTATTGCATTAAATCTTTTTTCCAACTTACTTTTTCCTTTAATATCCCAAATACCATCATCAACTTTTTGACTATTGCCTTGTAATTGACATTCAAATTTATTGCTTGTGTCTTCGTTTAAAAAATTACAATTCTTTGTTTCAAATTCTTGAATTGTTGTTGAACCAGCAACATATTCTAAATAACTTTCTAATTCATCTTTAACAATTGCATTTATTATTGGACCCGATTTATCTTTATTACCAAATATTATTTGATATTCAAATTCATCATTAACATTCACTGCTTTTACATTACTCTTTTTTTGCAAAAACTGATTTGGTTTAACTTTTGCTTCAATAATTACTTCTTGTGTTTTCATTTCATTATTATCAATAAGTCTAGTTGCTGTATTAGGAAATTTATAAATTCCTTTTTCTTTATCAACACAATACTTTTCTAAATCATTTAATTCAACATCTTTTTTTAATCTAATTGGAACTTTTATCATTATCGTTGTACTATAAAAATCAGCTTTCAATAACGATTCTGGTTTTGCTTCAATTTCCAACTTGTTTTCATTATTTAAACTTATGTTAAACCAACTAGTAATATCAGCATTTTTAGTTGTGGAATAGATATAAATATCGTTTTTTATAACTTCAAATTCTTTGTTTACTTCATCAATAAAAGCAAATTTTTTATAATATTGAGAGCTATCATTAATAAATGGCAAGGTTTGTACTAAATGATAATTAAATTTATCTAACTTTTTATTTTCATCAATGATTGCATTAATATCTTCATATTCACTTTTATTAGTATGTGATGATATTGCATCAACCTTATCTTGTTCAGACTTTGCTAAATCACCATTGATAGAAAGCCATTTCTCTGGTTTATATATTATTGCTTCACTAGTAGGTTTATATGTTGAATACTGAAAACCAATTAGTGATTGCTTTTGAGCACTATTATTTAAAAAGCGATTATTGCGGTAATTATAAGTTATACTGCTAGCATTATATTCATGACCCCATGTTGTTTTAGAAAAATCATTTTTCTTATCATCTCCATCATAATTAGAATAGTTTATATCTTGATATTCCATGATATGATTTTGATTTGAGCTATCTGTTTTTGCATTATATAAAATATTATTTGAACCAACCCATTGTTTTGCTGCGATATTATTTTTATTTGTACTAACAGATTGTAAACCATCGATATCATTAAATGACCAATAACCTTTTACCTTTAATGGAGTATTTGTTCCTGCTTTAAAAAATGAATAATTTATTCCAACTGAATATAAATTAATTCCAGCAATTCCAAAACTTTTATTTAAAGTTACTCCAGCTTGCTTTGAATTTAATGCACTTCGATTACTAATTGACCAGTTTGTAATTGTCATTTTCATATCAACGACACTACCATTATAATATCCTATATTATTGTATCTTACACCTATTGTTCCTTTGCTTGTATCAGGACAGTTTCTTAAATCAAACTCTGCTCTTGGGGTATAATCTCCATCATCATCCCAATATTTTTTAAGAAAATCTGTAAAAATTGACTTTCCACTAAACCTCTTTATTTTTTCATTAATTTGATTTCTATTACATCCACCAAAGCTTTGCCAACTAAATTTTCCAAAAGCTTTATTTCCATATTGAATTGGAGTAAAAGAATATTCGGTTGTTAAAGGTGTTTTACCAATAAGCATACCTGTAATGTTTTTAGCATTTTTAAAATCACTCCAAGTATCTGGAAAGCTGCTTGCTGATTTTAAAGCCACTCTTTTATTTCCTTGTTTATTTGCACTAACATTTTTTTCTTCCTGCTTTTCTATTTTTTCAAATTCATCAATATTATTTGCGATAACACTGCTTCCAAAAATCAAAAATAGAGCTATAAAAATAGTTAATTTTTTAAAAATAATTTGTTTCATAAACATTTCCCTTCTAAATTATTTTTTATAACTTTATTTATAAAGTCATAAAATATCCTTTCAATAACTCTTTTTCTTTTTTTGCTAGTTATCCTATTTTTTTGCATAAAAAAAGCAATCATTGTGATTGCCTTACTTTATTCTTTTATTTCATATTCACCAACAATAATACTCTTAGTAGTTGTAAGTGCTTTTAATCCCATTGGTCCTCTAGCATGTAGCTTTTGAGTACTAATTCCAATTTCAGAACCAAGTCCAAACTCAACTCCATCAGAGAATCTTGATGATACATTTACAAATACACATGCACTATCAATTTGTTTAGTGAATTTTTCAATATCATAGAAAGATGTTGATAAAATAATATTTGAATGTTTAGTGCTATATTCATTTATTATTTCAATTGCTTCATCAATTGATGATACTTCTTTAATTCCAATAATATAATTTAAATATTCTAAAGATAACTCATCATCACTAAACTCATTTACATCACTAAATCTATCAATAATATTTTTATGTGCTCTTATTTCAACATTGCTTGCTTTTAACTGTTTCTCTAATTCAGTAATAAATTCTTGTGCAACATCTTTATGAATTAAAACTTTTTCTAAACTATTACAAACAGTTACTCGGTGTGCTTTTGCATTTACAATTACTTCAACTGCTTTTTTATATTCTGCACTAGCATCAACATAAGCAAAATTATTCCCAACACCAGTTTCAATTATTGGTACTGTTGCATTTGTTACAACATTTTGTATTAATTTAGCTCCACCTCGAGGTATAACAACATCAATATAATCATTCATTTTAACTAGATTAGTTACATCATCATAAGATGTTGTTTCAATTAATTGCACAAAATTATCTGGTAAACCTACTTCTTTACCTACATTACTTACAAGTTCAACTAATTTTTTATTTGTATTTAAAGTAGATGAACTTCCTCTTAAAATTATTGCATTACCACTTTTTAAACTTAATGACATAGCCTCAATAGTAACATTTGGTCTAGCTTCATATATCATTAAAATAACACCAAGTGGAACACTTATATTTCTTACTCTAAACCCTTTTAAACTTTGATATGAATATTCTACTTTATTCAATGGGCTTTCTAATCTAGCAACTAATCTTAAATTATCAGCTAAATCTTGAACTCTTGCTTCAGTTAAAGTTAAACGATCTAACATTACATTATCAAGTTTACTTTTTGCAGCTTCAACATCTTTAGCATTTTCAGCAATTATGCTGGTTTTTTCTTGTTCGATTTTTTCTGCCATCATCATTAATGCATCATTTATTATTTTTGTATCTAAAATCACTGTTTCATAAGAGGCTTTTTTTGCCTTCTTACCAACACTAATTAAATAATCGCTCATTTTTAATCTTCCTCCTCAACTAATACCATATTATCAATATGAATAACTGTTTCATATAAATCATTTATCTCACTACTTTTCTTACCTTTATTTTTTTCAATATCTTCACTAGAATAATTAGTTATTCCATAAGCAATTAAATTATTTTTTTCATCAATAACTGCAACTGTATCACCAAAATCAAATGTTTTATTAACTTTGACAACACCAACTGGCAACAAACTATTTACTCCTTTTTTCAACGCAACAACTGCACAATTATTAATAATAACTTCACCTTTTTGACTTGATGAAAGTAATAACCATTTCTTTTTAGCAACTAATTTTGAATTTCTCGCTAAAAAAAGACTTCCTTTATAATCATTATTAACAATATCAACTAATATATTATCTCTTGAACCATTAGCTATTATCATATTAATACCTGCAGTAGTTACTTTTTTTGCTGATTCTAATTTTGTAAGCATTCCTCCAACAGCAAATTCAGATCCTTTATCTTTTGCATAAGAAAATACTTTTTTATCAACTTTTTCAATAACATCCAAAAACTCTGCATCCTTATTTTTTGCGGGGTTATCAGTATAAATACCATCAATATCAGATAATAGAACTAACAAAGATGCATCCATCATAATTGCGACCAATGCACTTAAATTATCATTATCTCCTACTTTTATTTCATCAACTACTGTTGAGTCATTTTCATTAATTACTGGGATTATTCCCATTTTTAATAATTCATTTATAGTATTTTTTGTATTTAAATTTCTCTTTCTATTTGTAACATCATCTTTAGTCAATAAGATTTGACCCATTAAAAGATCTTCTTTTTCAAGTAATTCTTCATATAACTTCATTAATTGTACTTGTCCAACTGCTGCACTTGCTTGTTTTTGTGCAACACTAGTGTTTTTCTTAATTCCAAGTTTACCATTTCCACTACCAACTGCTCCACTTGAAACAAAAATAACTTCATAGCCATTTTTTCTCAAATAAGCAATTTGCTTAATTATTTTTTTAATTCTATCAACATCCATCTTAGCATTTTCTTTTGTTAATGTTGAAGTTCCAATTTTAATAACAACTCTTTTTATATCATTTAATTCCTTTTTCATTTTCCCTTTTCCTTTCTTATGATTATTTTAGAAAAGACAAGGGACAAAGTTATTATTTATCTGAATTTTAGTGTTCATGATATCACTCCTATATATTTGAATAATATTCTAACATATTTTTAGCACAAATGATATATAAGTTTATTAAAATAAAAAAACATTTCCTAAGAAATACTCTTAAAAAATGCCTTTTAATTAAGTTTTTTACAATTTTCAATAAAACTATATTTTAAAACATTGCAATTAAAATACTTATAAGATAAATTGCTCCAATAACTAATAATATCGCAACCAAAATTTTAATAATTTTAACAAACGGTTTTGGTGTATTAAAACTATTATCAATCATTTCATTCTTCATTACATATTCTTTTTCATCCATAAATATTCACCACCATTTCCTTTACTATATTATACTACAATAAAATAATAAAAGAAGTTTTTTAAAAAATAATTTATTCACTTAATAAATATCAGCTTAATATTAATATTTTTATATGACATTATTGCATATTAGTGATAAAATAATATTAACATAAGTTAAAAAGGAGGATTATAAATGAAAAACATTTTAATTTTTGGTGATTCAAATACATATGGTTTGAAAGCAGATGGTAGTGGAAGATTTACTTATGATATAAGATATCCTGGTAGATTACAAAAACTTTTAGGAAATGAATATTTTATTGTTGAGGAAGGGTGCCCAGGAAGAACAACTATTTTTGAAGACCCAACTCGTTATCACTTAAAAGCAACTGATTACTTATTTCCTTGTTTATACTCGCATTTGCCATTAGATTTGATTGTTATTATGTTAGGTACAAATGATTGTAAAACAGTATTTGATAATTCAAGTGATGATATTAAGGAAGGATTAAGAAAGGTTGTTACTTTAACAAAAGAATACACTGAAAACAAAGTACCAATCTTAATTATGGTTCCACCAACACTTGGTGATGATATTTATTTGGATACTTTTGATGAAGATTTTGCTGATAAATCATTAGTTGTCGCTAAAGAGTTAGCACAAAAATATAAAGACTTAGCTAATGAGGAAAAAACATATTACTTTGATGCATCAAAATATGTTAAAGTTAGTCCAATTGATCAAGAACATATGGACGAAAAAAATCATGAAATACTTGCAGACAAATTAGTAAGTGTAATTAAAGATATTTTAAAATAACGTCAATATTTTCAAAAGAAATTATCAGAAATGATAATTTTTTTATTGGAAATTTTTAATTGTGTTTTATTTTTATTGAAATTGTGTAGATTAATTCTTTTTTACACAATAAAAATTCATAATTGTAGTTTTTTATTAATAATGTAACAAGAAAATAAAGAAAAAAGATTTTTATGTGGTGCAGTTGTGAAATATATGATAAAATGATGAATGAAAAAACATAAAAAGGAGATAAATAAATGAATAAAAGAACAGAAAAATGGTTTTTTAGTTTTGCACTAATAGTATTGGCACTTCTTTTATCGACTAATGTTAATGCAACTGAAAAAAGTTATACAAAAAACACAATCATAAGTATCAAAACAGAATTTAAAAATGAAAAACAATTTCCAATTAATTATTTTGAGTTAAACTATGGAAATGTAGCAGGATTAGATGCAGGTAATACTGAAGTTGTAAATGGATCATTATTAGTTGATGGACAAACACGTTCATTTTCAATTTCTACCATAAATAATAAAAAAGTCCTTGCTTTTAATTCAACATTTGCTGATAAAGCAACTAATGAAACAATAAATATATCATTTGACCTTAAAGTACTGAATAATACAATTTTAGATATTGATAGTGGATTAAATCATAGTGGAAAAGTTAGAAATACTAATACTGCTGAAAGTGCTTTAGTTATTGGTGGTTCAGCAATTGTAGATATTAATATAGTAACTTATCCAGTTACTTATCATGCGAATGGTGGTAGTGGAAGTGCTCCATTAGAAAACAACAAGAAAACTGGTCAAACTTTTATAGTTGCTAGTAATACATTCACTGCACCTGAAAAAATGGTCTTTGTAAAATGGAATACTCAACCTGATGGTAGTGGAATAAGTTACTTACCTAATGAAACAATTACAATGAATAATTCAGGGATAAATTTATACGCTATTTGGAATATTATTCCATCTAATGAAAACAAAGAAGATAATAATAATAATAATGAAAAAGAGAACGATAAAAACAATAATAATAACAACAAAAATAATGATAAAAACAATAAAAAACCAGATTTACCAAATACAGGTAGTTCTACATTATCATCACTTTCTATTTTAACAATGTCTATACTTGTTTTATCATTTGGTTATAGTAAAATAAAAAATTACTAAAATTATTTAAAAAAACCTATTTCTAATAGCAGATTTAGGTTTTTTTATGATTTTATAAGAAATTTATAGAAAATGAAAAAAGCCGCTCGTCAGCAGCCTTTTTCGGAGAAATTTATGAAGAATATTTGCAAGGTAATAGAAATGTACCTTACGCGAATATTATAGTATTTTTTTTATGCAAAATAAAGCATTTTTTTAATTTTAACAAACTTTTAACATTTCTCTTAAATTTGTTTTTTCACTATTATTGTACTAGATTATAAAAATATCAAACAATTACATTATAAAATTTAGAACAAATGATAAAATAGCAATTGCAAAAATAAGAATAATTCTTAAAATCATATAATTTCTTTTTGCTTTGTCAGATATCTTATTATTACGATAAATTGATCTATATGGCGGCAATGGATCAATCTCCATATAAAATAAAACCAAACAAACAAACAAAACCATAGATAAATAATATAATTGAGCATATAAGAAAATTCATATCATAACCTCCTAATAAATTACAAAAAATTTTATAGATTTATTTTAATCGCTTGTTTCATAATAATATGATTGTTCAATTCCTTTTATGAATATCATTCTATCATTAATTTTATCAGTTAAGGCATTTTTTAGTAATTCAGTTATCTCCAAAGTATTAGTAATACTTCTTTCCATAGCAGATAAATAATTGTATTTATCTACTAAAGACCAATCAACACACTTATTAAGTTCTTTTTTTAAAATCATATCAAGCCATATTCTCATACTACGTCCATTACCATCTCTAAATGGGTGAACAATATTCATCTCAATATACTTATTTATTATCTCTTCAAAATTACTTTGTTTCATTTTTTCAACTTCTTTAATAGCATCCATAATATATATAACTGAGGCAAACCTAGTATTTCCCTTTGAAATATTAACATCTCTTATTTTACCAGCATAATCATATATACCGTCAAATAAATATTCATGTATTTTTTTTAATGCTTTAAATGTTCCTGCCTCTTCATTAACTATTTGTGTATCAAATAATTTTTTTGCTCGTAAAAATGATTGATAATCTTTTAATTCATGATTTGAATTATCTAGTAAATAACTAATTTTTTCTTCAGCCACTTTTAAATCATCATTGTATATATTAATATCATTATTTTCTTTTATTTTTTTAATACTGTCTATTATTTCTTTTAGTTGTAATTGATCTATTTCCATCATTTTAGTTTTTTTCTTTTGCACATTTATCACTTCCTTAAACTGAAAATATTATAACTTTTTATAAGTATATTATAACATTTTCCATATAATTAATCACTAGTTCAGTTTAACGATTAGTTTATTAACAATGATTTAATTTTATCACTAACATTACTTTATCATCAAAAACACTATAATAAAAACCCCTTATTTTTGGGGTTCAAATTTTAAATGGTACCCTCAGTCTAACAATACGAACTTTGGATTATTTAATTGAAATACTTAATATACAAACTGATTTGATTTGTTAATATATTTTAGATTATTATATTAGTGCAAAAGCAGTAATACAATTCATAACAAAATAAAAATCATATCATTATATTTACTTCACTGTGTCTGTTCGCCTAATATTTAACTTCTATTACATTGTCATAATAACATCAAATTAATTAAATTGCAATTACTTTTGATTTTAGACTTAGTTACCATCATTTGCGAAGAACCATTTTTTTTAAATATGAACAAAAAACAAATATGATGTTATATATTTATTTTATTACATAATTCTTGAAATTTTGTGAAATTTTTATCATTTAATTAAATTTTTAAATATTATTTTTATTAAATATATTTAATTGAACTGTAATTATTTATTTCATATTTTTTTCTAATGCGTTGAGTTATTTCTACTTTAAAATCATCATTCAAATGTTCTTGACCTTTTAAGATAGCAACAAAACCATAACAACTATTTTCTTTTAAGATAAATTTATTAACTAACTCATTTTCTAATTACTTGCCTTAATATATTCAAAAGATAGTTTTGATTTATGATTCTCTTAACAGAATAGATATACTTTTAACCAGATTGTACTCTTTAAAACAACCTATACTAGAGATTTCAGTAAATAAAATATAAAAATTTATAACAATCACTTCAAGAATCAATAATAAAACACAATTACTGTTAATCTGGTAATTGTGTTTTATATGTTTAGGCGCTTTAAAATACAGTGTGGGTGTGGGCGGTTTCTCCAATACTGTGTGGGTGCTTTTTTAATATATTAAAATATCGTGTGGGTGAATATATATAGATATTTAAAACCCTTCGTGTTAATTTATAGTTGCGACCTATATTTATTAACGAAGGGAGGAATTATTATTCCTAATATTGAT
>JARXZD010000040.1 GCA_029893765.1 Bacilli bacterium PM5-9 | reverse complement strand
TTTTAAACCATCTCCTATATTTTGATAGTTTAATTGTATCAACTCATATTACATTTTTTATGTAATCTACCAACTTTTTCTGAAACCAATATTTTTTATAAAAAAATATAGTTATAAAACTATATTTTATGAGTAGATATTAAATAAATTTTTTCTAATATTTACAAAGCTATTATATTATTTTTACTTTCGACAAACCTGAACACCTACACTATCAAGTCCGGTATGAACGCCAATGACAGTAGTTAATTCATGAATATCAATCTCTAAATCTTTATTTATTTTTAATAATTCATTTTTTAACTCTTCTGCTTTATCTTCACCAGCAAAGTGAGCAACAATTATCTTATGAGTAGAAACATCACAATCTTTTAATGCTAACTCAGCCATTTTTTTATAAGCTTTTTTTGCTGTTCTTACTTTTTCAATGACATCTATTTTTCCACCATCAGCAACCACTAAAGTTAAAATTGGTTTAATTTTCAACATACTTCCAAGAGCTGCAGCTGCACTAGTAATTCTACCACCACGACTTAAATGGAATAAATCATCTGGTAATAATAATGTATATGATTGTTCAATATCACTTTTAACATATGCTAACGCATTTTCAATATCATAACCTTTGTTTTCAATTAAATCCCTAACTTTTAAAAGCGGCAAAGTTTGTGCATTTCCAACACTACCACTATCTAATGGATATAATTTAAAATCTTCGGTTGCTGAAATTGCAATTGCACTATCTAAAGTTTTTGATAAACCTGTACCAATTGAAGAAAAAATACCACAAGTATATCCTTTAGCTTTGATATCCTTAATTAATTCTAAAATTTCACCTGGGCTAGGTTGTGATGTTGTGATTGTTTTTTTATCTCGAATTGCTTCTAATAATAAATCTTTATCTAAGTTTTTTCCTTCTAAAAAATCTTGTCCCTCAATAACAACATGCAGTGGAATATAGAAAATATCCATATCCCTAACTTCTTTTTCACTTAAAAAACATGAACTATCCATGATATACGCTATTTTTTCCATTACTTACTCTCCTTTATAAACAAACTTTTAACAAAATCATATATATTTAAAATTGGTCGATATTTTTTTGATATCATACCCGTCTTTTCAATAAATAATTCAATTACTATAAATGCTATAATTAACATATAAAATGCTATTTTCTTGTCAATTAAATAGGCAAATGATACTTGTGAAAAGTAAAAAGTAACACCATATATAACCATAACTGTCTTTACTTGTGAAAGGTTTAATTTATACATCAAAGTGTGATGTAAGTGTTCTTTATCAGGAGCCATAATTGCAACTCCTTTTATTTTTCTTCTGATAATTGAAAGAAAAGTATCTAATATTGGAATAGCTAAAATAAAAATTGCCGGTCCAAGTGTTAAGAATGCTGATGATTTAAAACCTAATAATGATAAGGTTGCTATCATATATCCTATAAATAGTGAGCCTGTATCACCCATAAAAATACTTGCTGGATAGAAATTATGAAATAAAAAGCCAATTACAGCTGCTAAAAGTAATATTGAAATCAAAACAATATCTTCACGACCTTGCATATATGATATCATTGCAAAGGTTGCTAAAATAATTGATGAAACACCTGCACACAAACCATCCATACCATCAATTAGATTTACAGCATTAGTTATTCCAATTATCCAAAGAATAGTTATTATTGTTGATAACGCTCCAAAATCTATGACAAATCCACCCGGTATATTAATATGATCAATTCTTATTTGTCCATAAAAAACCACAATCAAAGTAGCAACTATTTGAAAGGCTAGCTTAACTTTGGCACTTAACTCAGTTAAATCATCCATAACTCCACAAACACCAATAACAAAACCACCTAATAATAATGCCATTATTTGTTGGTCACCTTTAACAAAAAGCATACATCCAATTAAAAAAGCACTATAAATAGCTAATCCACCCATTCTTGGGGTTATTTTTTTATGTATATGTCTTTCTCCTGGCCAAGCAACAATGTATAACTTCATACTAACTTTTGCAGCAATAGGTGTTAGTATAAATGATATTGCATAAACTAAGAAAAAGCCTAAAATGTATGACAACTCCATCAGATCTTCCTTTTAATCAAAATATGTATCTTTATTATTATAATAAACATCAAAACAAATAGCGAGTTCTTGATGTGTATTTTTAAATGATAGCTCTGGTAGCTCATCTACTGCATAAAAACCAACATCATCAGTTTCATGAGATATTCTAGCTTTACCGCCAATAATTTTAGCACTAAAATATACACAGTACTCACTAACAGAACTTTTTTTCTTCTTATAATCATTACGATTAAAAATAGCAATTACACGATCTAATTCAACTTCATAACCACTTTCTTGTAAAACTTCACTGCAAGCGTTTTCTCTAATGTTATAGAAAACATCACACCATCCACCAGGAATAGAATACTTTTGTTCTTTAATTTCTCTAACAAATAAAAACTTACCATCTTGTTCTACTAAAACTCTAACACTAACATTTGGAGTTGGATAAATATCTCTTGTAAAATAATTATCTTCCTCTATTTTTTGTTTAGTATATTTTTCTAACATTTCCTTACTTAAATCTTGAATTTCTTGATAATTTTCAAGTGCATAAGGATCTTCGCTAAACTTTAAACCAATTTTCGCAATACTTTGCATTTTTATAATAAACTCTAAATATTCCATAATTATATATTGAAAGCATCAGGTAAATCATTTTCAAAAAGAACATAACAATCTGGTTCTTTGATTTTAGCTAAAAGATTATATGCATCATAAATCTTTGTAACAGTATGAACATTTTTCATTTCAAACCCCGATTCTTCTAACCCTTCATAGATTGCTTTAGTTTGCTTACGCCCAACTAAAATAACTTTATCACAACGAGTTTTAAAATATTTTCCAAACTCTTTATTATAATAATCCTGTTTATCACCCAAATCAATCATACCAGGTGTAATACAAATTCTTGTTCCAGGCATATAAGATAAAACATCTAAAGACATTTTACTAGATACTGGATTTGAATTAAACGCATTATCAATCACAGTATAATCTTTTTGTTTTTTTATTTCTAATCTGTTTTTTACATAATTAAGTTGTTTTATTGCGATTTGTAATTCTTTAATAGAAATATCAAAATGACGAGCGATTGCTATTGCAGCCAAAATATTATAAATATTATGTAAGCCCAATAATTTTGTTTCAAAATCATAAACTTCATTATCAATAGATACCTTAAATTTTGAACCATCTTTGCTATAACTAATATCACTTGCTTTAATATCAGCGTCTTCTTCAACACCATACCAAATTTGTTTAGCTTTAGAAGTTATATTATACTCACGAATAAACTTTTCATCTTTATTTAAAACAACTACGCCACTTTCAGGCATTAACTCAACCATTTGCATCTTTTCATTAATGATATTTTCTTGCGTTTTAAAAGTAGCTAAATGTTGTTGTCCAATTGAAGTAACAACTCCAATTTCAGGTTGAACAAAGTTTACCAATTCACTAATTTCTCCTACCTTATCAGCACCCATTTCACAAATAAATATTTCATGAATAGCTTGTAAACTATTATTTAAAGTAATTGAAATTCCTAATGGGGTATTATAACTTGCTGGAGTTACTAAACAGTAATACTTTTTAGCAAGCACTTCATTAATAATATTCTTACTACTTGTTTTACCATAACTTCCAGTAATCCCAATACTTGTAATTGTTTTATTTTCTCTTAACTTTTTCTTTGCCGTATTCATAAAACGTTGTTTAAAGAAATTTTCAAGTGGATAATTAATTAAACTTACAAGACTAATAATATGCATTTGATATAAGTTATAAACAAATAAAAGTAATATTAATAAAAAATAATTATCCTTTATTTGATAACATCCTATTACAAATAATAGATATAATATTGTATATGTAAATATTTGTCTTTTAACTCTATTTGTATAGACTAAAGGCTTTATAACAGTAATAATTTTATTTTTATTTAATAGATTAATTCCTTGAATAATCAAAACTGTAATAATAATAAATAATCTAATTTCATAAGAAGATATAATTAGTGAAAGCAAAGCAATCAAAAACCAACTAACCATTACATATAAAGGATATGTTTTAGTCACGTTAGCTTTTTGCCATTGTCTAAATCTAACTATTTCATAACGATTTTGTTGAAACATATGTAGTGCCTTTTTAGCACTTATTGAAATGAATATGGTGTATACAACAAAAAGTGCTAATAATAAAATACTATTAATCATTATTGTTCACCATCCTTTAAGAAGTTTAACATATCTCTATTAAAATCTTCAATTCTTTCTAAGTATGCATAATGAGAACATCCTTCATAAATAATTAACTTAGAATCACTAATACGAGCATTCATTATTTTACCCATCCATACTGGTGTCGCATCATCATTACTTCCAAAGATTAATAATGTTGGAACATTAACTTCTGTTAAATAAGGTGTCAAATCAAAGTTTACAGTATTTTTTAAAACTTCTTTCATAATTGGACTACTATTTTTATAATCCTCTGATCCACCATTATCTATCATTTCTTGAATATAGTGTTTTATAAATGGAACATCTTTAAATAACTTAAAAAACTTGTATGTATATATTTTAAAATAATATAAGATTGTTCTTTTTGGCATTATTCCTGCTGCTCCTGTTAAAATCATTTTATCAAGATTTTCATTACGAGAAGCATATCTAATTGCTATTCTACATCCAAAAGAATGTCCAATAATGATTGGATTAACAATATTATTTTCAACAATAAATTTCTCTAAAAAAGTTGTATAATCATCTATTGTATATGGTGTTAGTGGTTCATCACTTTGACCATGCCCAGGTAAATCAATATTGTATACTTCATATTGATCACTAAGTGCCCCAACAATAGAGTACATCATTTCAAGATTTTGTTGCCACCCATGCATAACAATAACAGGTTGTCCATGTCCAACCTTTTCATAATTTATAACCATATTATCAATTACTATTTCCATGTAATCATTCCTTTTTTTCTAATCAATTAATTATAGCATAATTTTTTAACTCAATAAAGCCCCAGTAAAATATATAAATTACTATTTTTTATGTTTTAAAAAATTATTTTCATTTACTTTCTCTTGTAAAAGTTAGTTTTTTTATTTTTTAATAGCTAAAAAATTTCTTTTATTGTATAATATAACATATAGGAGGTAATAGAAATGATTAACAAACAAAGAATGATCGATAATTTTCTATCATATGTTCAAATTGATAGTGAAACTAAAAACGAAAAAAATATATGTGATTACATATCTAAACAAATGAAAGACCTTGGCTTTGAAGTTATTGTTGATAATGCAGGTGAAGCTATTGGAAGTAATGGATATAATGTTTGTGTTAAATATTCAAATAATAGTAAAAAACAACCAATTCTTTTATCGGCACATCTTGATACAGTAACTCCAGGAAATGGGATTAAACCAATTATTGATGGCGATATAATTAAAACAGATGGTACAACAATCTTAGGGTCTGATGATAAATCAGGGGTTGCAATTATTGTTGAGTGTATGCAAACAATTAAAGAAAACAATTTAGATTCTCGTCCAATTGAAGCTGTTTTTTCAATATATGAAGAAGGTGGATTAAAAGGTGCAAAAGCATTTGATATTTCACAAGTAGCAGCTAAAGAAGCAATCGTTTTAGATGCTGGTGGACCTATTGGAACAATTTGTGTAACTGCTCCAGCTCAAGATGTTATAACTGTTGATATTTATGGTAAAGCTGCACATGCTGGAATGGAGCCAGAAGCTGGGGTTAGTGCAATTCAAATTGCAGCAAATGCAATTAGTAAAATGAATTTATATCGCATTGATGAAGAAACTACTGCAAATTTTGGAATAATTAATGGTGGAGTTGCAACTAATATCATAACTGACCATGTTCATTTAGTTGGTGAAACTAGATCATTATCAACTGATAAACTAGAAAAACAAACAAAAAGTATGGTTGATACATTAGAAAAAACAGCAAGTGAATTAGGTGGAGAAGTCAATATTGTAGTTGATCGCTCATACAATCCATTTAATATTAGTGAAGACAGTAATATTGTGAAAGGCATGAAAGATGCTTTTGTAAAAAATGGTTTTACTCCGCAATGTGTTCCTACTGGTGGAGGAAGCGATACAAATGTCTATACTGATAAAGGATTAAGTGCTATTAATATTTCTTGTGGAATGGCTGATGTTCACACAACTAATGAATATATCAAAATATCTGATATGGAAGATTGTGCTAAATCACTACTAACATTCTTGTTAGATTCATAAAAAAAGAGATAATGATTTGTTTCATTATCTTTTTCTTTTAAAAAGGGTAGGTTTTTAAACCTACCTTTTGCTTTATTTTTTTAAATAAACATTTTAACAAGTAAGAATACAACTACACAAATCATAACAATAAGTGCTACTGTTATAATAATTTCTCCTACTTTTCCTTTTGGTTTTTCATCATCTAAAAAGTCATCACTTTTTAATGTTTTCATATCTTTTGTAGAAAACTTAACTGAATCTTCTTGATTTAATGCAAGAGTTAATGTGTTTCCTAATTCATTTTTTTCTTTTTTAGGTTTTCCTATTAATTCTAATTCATCAGCAATTCCTCGCTCATTAACAGGTTGCTCTTTTGCTTTTTCAACAACTTTTGGTTCCATTTTAATACTACTTGTATCTTCAAGCATATTCATTTGTTCTTCAAGTTGTTTATTAATATCTAATTCATCATCATTTATTGTTGATGTATTTTTTAATGGTTGTTGTTGAATTACTTGCTGTTCTTGAACTAATGGTTGTTCTGATTTTTTTCTTTGATTTATTGCATCAATAAAATTCTCATTTTCCATTGTAAAATCAGCAGTTAATTCTAAAACATCATCAGTACTTAATTCTCTTTGTACTCTTTTTAAATCTTCTTCTAATGAAGAAGTTGCTGGAATTACTACCTCTTCTTTTTGTTGAGCTATTGGTTTTTCAACTTGAGGACTTTCAAGTGCACTCACTCTCTCTTTTGAAATAGATATTGGCTCTACTACTTCAAGTTCACTAGCCTTTTTAGGTTCTTCTTCAACAATTTTCGGTGCTTGTTTGTTTATATTTGAACCACGCAAGTTTTCATATAACTTTCTAGCATTTTCTTCAAAACTAAATTCTTTTTGATTATCAGTTGATTGATGAGCAGGTCTAACGACTGTATCTTCAATCTCATCTTCTGAAAGTGTCCCACCAATTTCTTTTTGAGCTAAAGCAATTTGTTCTTTTATTTTTTGAACATTATTCGCATTATCATTATGTTTTAAATTTTCTTTGATTTGTTCAACAGAAATTACACGATCAAATGGATTGCTTTCCTTTACTTCATTTTGACTTTCTTTCAGCTCATTAAAATACTGATTTGCATCATTTGTAGTTTTCTTTTCCTCTTTATTGTTGGTTTGAGTAACACCTAAAATTTGATTGTATTCCTCTTCTGATTTAATTCTACTCTTCGCCATCATCATCACCTCTTACATTGATTTTATTAGCTATCTCTTTTATTTTTCTAAGCCTATGATTCATTCCAGATTTACTAATTTGTTCTATATTATTTTTATTATATATCTCACATAATTCTATTAAACTTGCTTCTGGATTTTGCAATCTTATCAAAGCAATCTTTTCTAACTTATCTTCTAGTTTATCAATTCCTAAAAATTTGTCAATCTTTTCAATCATTTCTATTTGAGACTGTGCTGCTTTTTGAGTTTTTTGTTCATTAGCAACATCCATATTATTAATTCTGTTAATTGAATTAACAAAGTCTCTTTGCATTCTAACATCTTCAAATCTAAACGTACAATTGATTGCACCTAAATAGTTTAAGAAATCAACAATTTCACGAGAAGATTTTAAATAAATTAAATAATTATTTCTTCTTTTTATCATTTTAAAATTAATATCAAGTGGATATTTTCCTTTATTTACATAATCAATAAGATTCTTCAAGTTTTCTAAATGTTCCTTATCATCAGATTGTATCTCTAAATGATAATTAGATTTATCCGGTGAATTAACCGATCCAGCTGCAATAAAACTTCCTGCAATATATGCCTTACGACAACAACTATTTTTTTGAAAGTCTTTTCCAATTTCTTTACTAAATTCAAAATTATTCATTAAATCTAAATCATCTAAAATTTCTAAAGCTTTATCAACTATTTTTAAAGTATAAATATTTCCCTTATTCAATCGCATTTGTCTTGAAACAACAATCTGAGTTTCAATTTGGTATAACTCCTTTAGTATCTCATATACATATCTAATGATTGCCACATTTTCAAACGATATATTAATACTAACACCATTATTATTAATACCTAGACTGCTATTCATCTTAATTATAGCACTTATAAATGCTTTTTTACAACACCCTGGTAATTCATTTTGACACAATTCAATTTTTACTTCTCTTGAAAAAGACATTTTAAATCCTTATTAAACAATTTATTTATTTTATCAGGGCTATGCATTATTTTATTATCTTCTACTTTTGCAATATCATATTTTATTATTTTTGTTTTTGGATTGATATTTTTATAATCACAAGCAACTGGATATGCACCTTTTTCTTGATATCTATCTAAGATTTTTTTAGAAATCTTTTGATTATTAACTATAATAGCATCTATTCCATCAAATCCTAAATGTCTATTTATAGCATCCACATGTTCAGATAAAGAATAATTATCTGTTTCTCCAGGTTGTGACATTAAATTTGCAAAGTAAACTTTTGAAGCATTACTGTTTCTAATTGATTCCTTTATTTCAGGAATTATTAAATTAGGAATAAGGCTAGTGTATAAACTGCCGATACTATATATTAATAAATCAGCTTCATCAATTGCTTCAACAGCTTCTTTTGTGGCACTAACTGGCATCATATATTCAATTGTTCTAATTTCCTTATTAACAACGCCAATATTTTTTTCACCATAAACTTCACTATCATCAACTAGAGTTGCCTTAATATCAACTACTCCCTTTGCACTTGGAATAATTGAACCCCTAACATTAAAGACATCTGAAAGGCTTTTAAGAGTTTTCACAATATTTTGATTTGATGATTGTAAAATACCAGCAATCACTAAATTTCCTAACGAGTGCCCCATTAAACTCCCAGTATCAAAACGATAATTCATTACAGTTTCCAACTCTTCTGGAACATTAGACAATGCTACTAAAACATTGCGAATATCTCCTACTGCCGGAATATTTAATTCTTCTTTTAAAACTCCACTGCTTCCACCACTATCAGCAACTGTTACAATACACTTTAATTCAATATAATCAATATTTTTAATTCCTTTAACAAAGTGAGATAACCCACTTCCTCCACCTATACATACAACTTTAATTTTCGACATCACGATGGTCCTTAATTACATCATATTTTTTTCTATACAAATCAGATAAATAATTAATAATAGTTACTGAACGATGTTTTCCACCTGTACAACCAACACCAATAACTAAATAACTTCTGCTTGTAGTTCTTTGTTTTTCAATACTAAAGTCTAATAAAGGAATTAATTTATCTAAAAAATCTTTTGTTTCTTTTTGTTCCATGACAAAATCAAATACTTCTTTATCATTACCTGTTTTATTTTTTAACTCTTCAATATAGTATGGATTTTCAATAAATCTAACATCAAAGGCATAATCTAAATCCTGTGGAAGACCATGTTTATATCCATAAGAAACAAAGCAAAGTTTAAATTGTGGTAAAATTTCTTTATTAAATAATTTAGCTAAACTTTGTTTTAATTTCTTTTCTGAAAAATCTGTTGTATCAATAATAACTGTTGCATATTGTCTTAATTCTCTTAATAATATTCTTTCTTGAGCAATTGCATCTATTAATGTTTCATTTCTATTAGCAAACGGATGCGATTTTCTTGTCATTTGAAATCTATTTAAAACTACTTCATCACTCACATCTAAAAATAAAACCTTCACTTCTAACCATTCGTAAGAGCGTAATTTCAATAATGTAGATGTAATTATCTCTTCAGTAGCATTTGAATTAATTGCGATTGCATAATTAAAAAAATACTCTTCATTTTTCAAAGCATTTATTGTATCTAATAAAGCTGGAAGTGGTAAATTATCAATACAGTAATATCCTGCACTATTTAAATAATTCATTGTAACACTTTTACCTGCTCCACTTATTCCACATACTAAAATAAGTTCTCTTTTATCCATGATTATCACCTCATGTTTCTATTAATATTCTAATTTAATAGCAAAAAAGAGTGTTGCCACTCCTTTTTTTATCTTTTTTCTTTAATTCTTGCTGATTTTCCTGATCTTTCTCTTAAATAGAACAGTTTATTACGTCTAACTTTACCACGTTTAACCACTTCAATGTGATCAACTTTTGGTGAATGTAATGGGAAAGTTCTTTCAACACCAACACCATTAGAAATCTTTCTAACTGTATATGTTTCTGAAATTCCTCCACCTTGACGTTTAATAACTACTCCTTCAAACATCTGGATTCTCTCGCGACTTCCTTCAATGATTTTAACGAATACTTTTACAGTATCCCCAGAACCAAACTCAGGAATATCAGTTTTTAATTGCTTATTAGTAAGCTCTTTTACAATACCTAAATTCATTTTCTTTCACACTCCATCTAATTTTATCCTTGTGATTAATAATATAATTATCAGCGCACAAAGCCTTACCTAAATAAATAGGCTATTACATTATACCCTTTATCTTAAATTAATGCAATATCTCTATTAAAAAAAGAGGCTTATTTTAGCAAAACGTTAATTATTTTTGAAAATGCAATTTTAAATCGTTTTTTATTTTTTTCAATTGAAAGTGCAATTTCATCATCATTACTACTGATCTATCTTTCATGTTATCCTTATATTGGCTGCTTATTTTCAAGGAGGTAGCTTCTATGGCTAAT
>JARXZD010000039.1 GCA_029893765.1 Bacilli bacterium PM5-9 | reverse complement strand
CTAATTAAGACATAAAAAACCAACACAATAAATTGTGTTGGTTGATGCAACAATATCGATTTGAGTAATTATTCCACCCTATTTGACATTGCGCCATAATTATATAATTATACTTTTTTTTATTTTATAAATAAAACTACCATTTACTATTCACTATATTCGTTTTGAATTTCGATTACATCTTTTTTTGGTAAAATATTTTCAACATTTTCAATATTTTCCTTGTCTTTATTATCAACATTTACCATTCCAGTTCCACTTGATATAGTATAATACAGTTCTTTGTAATTTGTATTAAGCGTTTCATTAATGGTTTTTGTTACTTCTGAATCAAATTTTTTAATGAAATATGTATATTCTAATCCTTTATATGAAGGTAATTGATCGCCTTCATATGTCACTAAAGTATTATCTTTTACAGCATAATTAAAGACAATATTTATTATATTACTATTTAATTTACCTTTAAATACTTCTTCAACTTCAATTTTTGATATAAACATTGGGCTATCAATTTTTTCTTCATTCTCTAAAACTGCTTGAGTTTCATCCTCAGGCATTTTTCCAATTGATTCTACTGGCTTGGGGATAAATGAATTATTTTTTGATACCTCATTTTTTGTTTTACCTAAAAATATAATATCTGCATTTTTTTCTAGGCTATTTAAATCATTTTCAGTAAACATACTTGCTGATAATATCTCTATTTTGGTATAGTTTCTTTTTAATTCAATATTGGTATTACTTTCACTTGACGAACATGCAGTTAATATAATACTAAATAATAAAATAATGAATAGATCATATTTTTTCATAATAAATTCTCCTATTTCCCATATATATTTCTTAGTCTACTTATATCATGCGACTTTAATGCGTGATTCATAACACTAGTGTCTGCATAAGACATAATACTATTTTTACTTTTTGCCACATATTGATTTTTATATGTATAATGGCCCATACCTAATGTATGTCCAAACTCATGAGCAGAAGTTAATCTTGCCTCTTTTTTTCTAATAGTTACATTACTAAATATAGTGTCATGAGCATATCTATTAATAGATAATTTATAATAATTTACAGTAGCATTATTCACATAATTTGTGCTACAACTATGTTTACCTTCGTTATTTATTTTACATGGTATTGCAATACCTAATCTTTTAGGATTTGCTTTATCATCCACTAAATAAATATCAGCATTTGAGATATTTGTATTATTTGTTGAAACAACATTCAAATTAAAACTTCTAGTATAATTTCCACTACTATCTTTACTCTCATATGAATTATAACCATCCATAAACGCACTATTCCAAGCAGCATTATTTTTTAATTTACTTGTTCTATACATGTTCTGAACTTTGTTATTTTTGGCATTCTTTGTTACTGGATTATGTTGAAAATAATATGTACTATTTACCCAATATCCACTTGCATTAATTGTTGAAAAAAGTGACACAAATAAAATAGCCGTAACAAATAATTTCATAATTCCTCTCTTTATATTCCTCACTTATAAATCTCCACCTTTCTTTCATTCATTCTACCATACAATCTATTTGAAATCAAATAGAGTAGAGAAATAACTGATTGAGTTACTTCCCTCTCATCGAACCGTACATACGGGTCTCGTATACGGCTCTACAATTTATATTCCAACTATCTTAGATAGTAATTAAGGGGATTGAGTAAACCTACTCTGTCTCCTTTTCTTGTTGATAGTAGTTCTGGATTTAATACGAAGTTAATTACATTCATACTGCATTGTTTATATAGCCCTAGTCTAGAGTTTGCCACTTTATAGATTGCTTCATGATTAAAACCATTTCTATTTTTTATGTTGAGTATCATTAAATTTCTATAGATGGTTTTTGGCTTTTTCCACTGCTTGACAATAATTACTCTAATCTTATGTCGTAACCACTCTCCAAATTCTTTCATAAAACCTTTCATCATTCCTATTTTAAAATAGTTTATCCAACCACCTACTATTTGATTAATTCTCTTAAAAATATAACTAAGTCTCATTGCACTTGCCTTATTTCTTTTAAATTCAACACTTATCTTTTGATATAGATTAGTTTTACTTTGTTTTGTAGGTTTAACTTTCCACTTTTCACCATTCTTAATGAATGTGAATCCAAGATATTTACTGTTTGTTGGTCTAACTACCTTTGATTTTAAAGTGTTAACTTTTAGAAACAATTTCTTTTCTATCCACTTTGTTATTGATTCCATGACTCTATTTGCTGCTTTTTCACTTTTTACAAATATCTGCACATCATCAGCGTATCTCACAAACTTTAAATCTCTTGACTCAAGTTCTTTGTCTAATTTATCCAAATATATATTTGAGAATACTACACTAAGTGGTCCTCCTTGTGGAACTCCTTGGTTTGTTGATGATACTATTCCTTTATCCATTACTCCTGCATTTAAATATTTTCTTATAATATTTAACGTCCAACTATCATTTACTTGTTCTCTAAGTATTTGAATTAATTTATCATGATTTACTTTGTCAAAGAATTGTTCGATATCAATGTCTATAATCCATTCGCTCCCCTTATTTAGATAATTTAGTGCTTGATTTATGGCATCATGACAACTTCGGTTTGATCTAAATCCATAACTAAATTCACTAAATACCTCTTCGTAAATATCTTGGATAGGTTGAGCTATTGCTTGTTGAATAGTTCTATCAAGTGCTGTTGGTATTCCTAATGGTCTTTGTTTTCCATTTACCTTTGGTATATATACTCGTTTAACTGGCATTGGATAATACGTTCTATTTCTTAAAGATGTTACAATTTCATCTTTATTCCCTAAAATATATTCCTTTAAATCTTGTACCTCAATACCATCAACTCCGCTCGCACCTTTATTTTTAACTACTTTTCTAAAAGCTTTATTTAGATTACTGCTTGATAAAATCACTTCCATTAATTTCATCATTGTTACTCCTCTCTTTATTACAAGATTACTACAAAACATCCCTCTAGATTTAAATAATATTCCTTGGTTACGTTCCTACTTTTCTTATTCATCTGATTTCTGACTATTGTAGCATTTTAAAATAACGATTCGTACTATAAATCGTTTCAGTCCTTCAGTATTTCTACCTACTATGACTTCATCTAACTCCCTCTCTAAACCTTTTTCGACCATATAAACTAAATCCGACAGCTTATATGTGAGTAGGGCCTCCCGGGGTAAGACACTAATCTTTCATTCCACAACCTCTTGATTTACAACTTCGGTTTACGTTTACCATTTGGGCTTAAATTTGTTGTGCAATCTCACCCACCTAATCGCCTTATCAAGTTTCTGTTCGTAGGCTCAAGAATTTCGCTACACCACTTCCTTCATCCATATCATTACTGATACCAACTTGTGGTTCACTACACTTGGTGGTAAATACCCGTGACTGGACTTTCACCAGTTAGATTACTGCCATGCCCGGCACACACATAAAAAAAGTGTTACACTTAACAATAATACCGTTAAATATAAACACTTTTTTACAATTTATTTTAAGAAATCAGCAACATTATCTTTATCAACTAAAACAAGGTCAACTGGAATAGTTTTTTCTACTTTTTCACCAGCAATAATTTTAGCTGCTACTTTAATTGCTTCTACACCCATGATATCAGGTTGTTGAATAACAGTTGCATTTAATTCTCCACTTTCAATTGATTTTAAAGCATCATCATTACCATCAAAACCAACAGTAATTACTTTATCATTTTTAATAGCTTGTAATGCTCCTAAAATCATTTCATCATTATGAGCAAATACTGCATCGAATTCTTTATTAGCTTGTGCAAGGTTTTCCATTACTGTCATACCTTTATTTCTATCAAACTCAGCAGTTTGTTTTGCGATTACATCTAATTTTCCTTTTACAGCTTCATTAAATCCTTTACCACGTTCAATTGTAGCAGAAGCACCAGTACGACCTTCTAATTCAATAACTTTACCTTTTCCATCTAATTTTTTAATTAGGTAGTCTCCAGCAAGTTTACCACCAGCAACATTATCGCTAGCAATATGTGTTGTAACTTCAACACCTTCAGCTGATCTATCAACTGTAATAATTTTTACATCTTTAGCAATTGCAGCTTCAATAGCAGGTTTAACAGCACTTGATTCAACTGGATTTACAATGATAACTTTAACACCTTTATTTACTAATGTTTCAATATCAGATGTTTGTTTAGCAACATCGTCTTTAGCATCTAATACTTCTAAAGCAACATTTGATTCTTTAGCTTGCTTTTCTGCAGATTCTTTAATTGTAACAAAGAATGGATTTGATAATGTTGAAATTGACATTCCAACTGCCTCTCCATCTGAAGATGATGATCCTCCACCACATCCAACTAATAAAAATAATCCTAATACTAATCCTAAAATTTTCTTTTTCATAATAATTAATTATCTCCTTTTTTTATTTTTTATTCTTTTTTTAATCGATCCATCAACACAGCTAAAAGAATAACCGCCCCCTTTACAATATTTTGATAATCTGATTGAACTTGCATTAAGTTTAATCCATTACCTAAGACACCTATGATTAAAACCCCAATAAATGTTCCAGAGATTTTTCCTTTACCGCCTACTAAACTAGTTCCACCAATTACAACTGCTGCAATAGCATCTAATTCAAATCCATTTCCAAGCAGTGGTTGTGCACTACCTAGTCTTGAAGCTAAAATAATTCCTGATAAAGCACATGTTATACCAATAAGTGCATAAATAATAATTTTCACACGATCAGTTTTAATTCCTGATAAACGCGCTACTTCTTCATTTCCACCAATACTATATACTTTTTTTCCAAATTTAGTTTTTTCCAATATTATCCAAAAAATAATATAAACAATTAATAAAATAATAACTGGAATTGGAATTGATAAGAAATGTCCTTGTCCAATTTTTGCAAACAATTCTGATGATGCTTCAACTGAAACTGGTTTATTACCAGAGATAACTAAAGTTAATCCTCTTAAAATTGTCATGCTTGCTAGTGTAACAATAAATGGTTGTAGTTTTGCCTTAGCAATGAAGAAACCATTAAAAACACCTGCTAATCCACCAATAACTAATCCCAATAAAATGGCAATTGGTAATGGAATACTTGAGTTTATCATTAAAACAGTTGCCATTGAACTAAATCCCAAAATTGAACCTACTGATAAATCAATTCCACCTGTTAAAATAACAAATGTCATTCCTCCTGCAATTAAACCATTAATAGATATTTGTCTTAATACTTGTAATAAATTATCTTTTGTTAAAAAACTATCTGTTAAAATACTTAATGCAATAAAAAGTACTGCAAATGCAATTAACGCTGTATATTTACTAATATCTCTATTCTTAAACACTATCATTACCTCCGGTTGCTAGTTGCATTACTTTTTCTTGACTAGCTTCTTCTTTATCTAAAATTTTCATTAACTTTCCTTCATGCATTACTGCAACTCGATCTGACATTCCCAATACTTCTGGCATTTCAGATGATACAAGAATAATTGATAAACCATCTTCACATAGTTTTTTCATAATTGAATATATTTCTTGTTTTGCTCCAACATCAACACCACGAGTTGGTTCATCCATTATTAGAATATTTGGACTAATATTAAGCCATTTTCCAATAACAACTTTCTGTTGATTTCCACCACTCATTTTCTTTAATAAATGATGAACACCTGAACACTTAATATTTAACATATCAATATATTTTTTACTAACTTCATGCTGTCTTGTATTACTTAAACGCCATTTCTTTAATACTGAATCATAATTTGTCATTACAATATTATCTTTAATATCAAAGTCAGTAATTATTCCTTGGCTTTTTCTATCCTCAGTTATAAAGGCAATCTTATTTTCAATACTTGCTTCAATTTTATTATTAATGTTTTTTCCAGCTACAAATATTTCACCTTCATCAAATGGATCAGAACCAAAAATTCCATGCATTACTTCTGTTCTTCCTGATCCCATTAACCCAGCAAATCCTAATATTTCACCTTTATGTAGTTCAAAAGATATATCATTATATTTAGATTTTTTTGTTATTGAATTAACACTTAAAGTTATTTCATCAAGATATTTATCTTTCTTTGGATAAATATCAACTATTTCTCGACCAACCATTAACTTAATAATATCGTTATTGCTGGTATTTTTAACATCAAGTGTATCAATAAACATCCCATCTCTTAAAACCGATACATAATCACATAACTTAAAGACTTCTTCCATACGATGTGAAATATAAATTATTGTAATTCCTTGATTTTTTAAGTTTTCGATTATTTCAAATAATTTAACTGTTTCTTTTTCTGATAAAGCTGCTGTTGGTTCATCCATAATAATTAGCTTAGCTTGTTCTTTTAGAGCTTTAGCAATCTCAATGATTTGTTGTTGTCCCACTGAATATTTAGATGCATCTTTACATACATCAATATCTAATCCTAAATCATTTAATAATTTCTTTGCTTGCTTATCCATTTCTTTTTGGTTTACTAAAAAACCATTAGTAATTTCTTTGTTTAAGAAAATATTATCAGTAACTGACATGTGAGGTAGAATATTTAATTCTTGATGAATAAAAACAATTCCATCTTCTTCTGCTTTTCTTGGATGTTTATATTTTTTTAAATCACCATCAACATAAATATCACCACTATCAGCTTGATAAACTCCTGTTAAAATCTTCATTAACGTTGATTTCCCTGCTCCATTTTCACCCATTAAAGCATGAATTCCACCATTAATTGTTAATGAAATATCATTTAAGACATTTACACCATTAAATGCTTTGTTTATATTTTTGAATTGAACTTTCATTAAAAAATAACACCGCCTTGTAATATTATATTAGCAAATGGGCTTGCTTCACCTGTTCTAATTATTAATTTACATGATTTTGTTTGCTCTTTAAATTGTTCATGAGATACAGTTTTTTTGCTAACTTGACTTAGCTTTTCAACTACTTCATTTAATACTTCTTTATTATTTGTTTCAATTTCACTTGCAAGTGTATATTCTTCAATTTCCATTTCATCAACAATAATATTTAAAACTTCCATAAAAGAAGGTACTCCTATTTTTAATGTTAAATCTACTACTTTAACATTACTTGGTAAAGGTAGTCCACAATCAGCAATACAAATTGTATCAGTATGCCCTAGTTTTCCTAAAACATCATTGATTTCTCTATTTAAGATTCCATTTTTTTTCATCTTCTAAATCCTTTCTTGTCGGCATTCCTGTTTGAGCACCTTTTTTCATAATTGATAAGGTTGCTCCTGCAACTGATCTTTGTAATACTTTATTTAAAGTATATCCTTCATATAAACTGGCTGCTAAAATACCATTTAAAGTATCACCTGCACCTGTTGTATCAACAGGAACTACTGGATTTGGTGCGATGTTTATTAATTTATCATCATAATAAATCACACCATCTTTTCCAACTGTTATAATTACTTTATTTGGATATTGTTTGACAATTTCTTCAAAATTATCTGTTTCAAATATTAATTTTGCTTCACTTTCGTTTGGAGTAAAATATGTTATTTTATTTAATAAATTTAAATCAATTTTTCTAGCTGGTGCTGGATTATAAATTAAAGGAATGTTGTTTTCAAAACAATAATTTATAACATATTCATTTGTTTCTTGTTTTATTTCATTTTGTAAAACTACAATGCTCTCTTTTAAAAGGTTTTCATGTTCCTTAATATAATCAATGTCAATATCATCATTTGCACCTGGAATAACTACTATTGTATTATCATTATTATTGATTGTAATAATAGCGGTACCGGTTTCAGTAAAACTTTCTTTTAAGTTAGAAATATCAATAGCTTCTTTACTTAGAAACTCTTTTAGGAAAATACTATCATTTCCATGACCAAATGATCCTAAAAAAATCACATTATTACAAACTCTTGAAGCAGCAACTGCTTGATTTAATCCTTTTCCACCAGGTAATTTTTTTAAACCGCTACCAAAAACGGTTTCACCTAATTGCGGTAGTCTTTCAACTTGATAAACTAAGTCAACATTTGAACTACCAATTACGACAACTTGTTTCATTAATTAATCTCCTCAATATCTAAGATTGTTGTTTCTTTTATATCATCCCATGACATTATTTTTTGATAAGCAAGCGTTGCTAAATCATTAATAGGTTGTTTAATTGTATAAATATCATCTAAAAGAAAATCATTTAAGTATGTTCCATCAATTGTTATTTTAATAATATCTTTTTTAATTTTGTTTTTTAAAACACCAAAAGCGATTACCTCATTTCCCATGCATATACCATCAAACTCATTAATGTCTATTTTTTTTATATCATCATCAACTTGATAAACATCAGCAAATGATGTACTTAATATTTTATAATTTAAATCGCTTTTCTTTGCTGCTTTAATAAACCCTTCACGACGCTTAATAGTTGTATCAAAATTACTCTCACCCTCAACTATCAAGACATTTTTAGCATTGTTTAATAAAAAGCATTCAACTATTTTTTCACCAATTAATTCATTGTCTACAATAATATTTTTTGTAGCAGTTTTTAAATATCTATCTATTGCAACAATAGGAATATTATAATTAGTTAAATCAGTTTCATTTGATGCTGGAGCTAAAATTATTCCTTGAACATTAAAATTACTACATATTTCAATTGCTTTCTTTTCAATTTCAACATTATTATTCGAAGCAAATATTAAACAACTATAATTATCTTTAAAAGCAATTCTTTCAATAATGTTTACTATTTCATTAAAGAAAGGGTTTAATAAATCAGGAACAATCACACCAATAATATCACTTTTTTGGTTTGAAAGACCTTGAGCTACACGATTTGGTGTAAAATCTAACTCTTCAATAGCTTTATCAATTTTTTTTGCATTAATTGGTTCAACATTTTTATTATTGATATATCGTGATACAGTAGCTTTAGATACACCTGCTCTTTTTGCAACATCCATGATTGTTGCCATTAAATCACTCCTTATGAAACCGGTTTTATATTTTAATAATAGCATAACAAAAAATAGATTTCAATAGTATTTAATTTAAATAAAAAAAGAATTTATCTTAATTAGATAAATCCTCCTCACTATTCTCTTTTTCTTCTTCTTTAAATCTTGTATTAAAAATGTTTTGATCTTCTTCATCTAATTCAACATCTTTTAGTTCTGGTAATTCATCAATGCTTTGTAAATTGAAAACATCTAAGAACTCATCAGTTATTGCATACATCATTGGTCTTCCAGGACTTTCTTTTCTACCAACTTCTTTAATTAATGATTTAGCAACCAATTTTCTAACCATAGCATCACTTCCAACACCTCTAATGTTTTCAATTTCTACTCTAGTAACTGGTTGATTATAAGCGATGATTGCTAGTGTTTCTAATGCTGCATTTGAAAATGAAAAACTTGTTGGATTGTCAACTAATTTTTGGTAATATTCAAAATGCTCTGGTTTAGTGCTTAATTTATATTTATTACCAAGCTCTACTAACATTAATCCCCTTTCAACATCTTGTAGCTTTTCTTTATATTTATTAATTAATTCGATTGCCATTTCATTACTGCAATCTAATACTAATTTAATTGCTTCTAAGTCGACACCTTCATCTCCTGCTAAAAATAAAATTCCTTCAAGGATTGCTGCTTTATTTTCCATTATATCACTCCATTAATATATATTTCATCAAAGTTATCACTTTGCTTAATCTTTACTAAATTTCTCTTAGCAAGGTCTAACATTGCTAAAAAGGTAACTATCATATATGATTTTGTTGGTATATCAATTAAATCATCTAATAAAATATTTTTCTTATCAAACTTATTTATTTGCTCTAATAAGGTTGTGCATCTAGCTTCAACTGATATTTCATTATTTTCCATTACTGATGATAATGGCTTTTTAAATTTAAGTCTTTGTAACATCTTATCCATTGATCTTATTAAATCATATAATTCTATTTCATGTGGAATATCTAAAATTGATTCTTCTGTTTTAAATTTTGATAAATCCTCAATTGGTTTAGTATAAATAAGATTACGTGTTTCATTAAATTCTTTAAGATTTTCACTTACTTCTTTATATCTTTTATATTCTAATAATCTTTTTACTAATTCATCTTGCGTATTTTCTTGATATTCATCATCTATTTCAATTTCTGGTTTTGGTAATAATGACTTTGATTTTATCTCAAGTAAAGTTGATGCCATAACTAAAAAATCACTTGCTATTTCTAAATTTATTGTTTTTGCTTCTTCTACTAATTCTAAATATTGAGCAGTTAATGTTGTTATTTCAATATCAAAAATACTCATTTTATTTTCTTTAATTAAATGTAACAATAAATCTAATGGTCCTTCAAAATCATTAATTTTATATGTTCTTTCCAAAACATATCACCTCACCGTAATATTATAGCATAATTCATAAAATAAAAGAATATCCAGTAATTATTTATCTAAAATAAAAATTTTTTCAGTAATAACTTTGCAATAATATAATAAGTTTGCTTATTTAAACTATACCATGCTACAATCATATCAATAAATACTTTTAAATAAAGGGAGGTCTTATTTTTATGAAACTAGATATTTACATTGCAAATCCTGCTGGCAATATAACAATCTTTGTTAAGAATGATGTTAATCAAGATAATTATATTGAAATAGCAAACAAATTAATAAATCTTAAAGAGTATAAAGCTGAGCAAGTTGCATTTATTAAAGAACTAAATAATAAACCATATAAAATGGAAATGATGGGGTTAGAGTTTTGTGCTAATGCTTCAAGATCATTCGCATACTTAGTCGCAAGGGAAAATAATATTGAAACACCAACAATAATTAATGTTGATGTTAGTGGAATAAAAAGTACTATTGATGTTGAAGTTGATTTAGATAATAATGATGCAACTATTGAAATGAATCCACCTCAAGATATTAAAACAATCTCTATTAATGATATTAATTATCCATTAGTAATTATGGAAGGTATTATGCATGTTATTATTGAAGAAAGTGATTTTGATAAAACTCTGTGTCAACAAATTCTAAATTTTGTATTAGAAAAATATTCAGTTGATGCATTAGGTTTTATGTTTGTTGATAATAATGAAATGTATCCTGTTGTTTATGTTCATGATACTAAAACACTTATTCATGAAGGTAGTTGTGGTAGTGGCTCTATTGCTTATGCTTACTACTTATATAATAAACTTCAAGATAAAACAAATAATTATGCAATTAGCTTAAATGAACCTGGTGGTATATTAAAGGTAAGTATTATTAATGAAAAATGTTATTTAAGTGGTGAATTAAGTATAAGCAAACTAACAACTGTAGAAATTTAAAAAAGCGCATATGCGCTTTTTACATTAATAAACTGGAACTATAATATTAATTAGGGGGTAACCCTTAAAAGGTATTATAGTTTTTTTACATTATAAAAGACAAAAACCTTTTTCCTTGTTAGAATTAA
>JARXZD010000038.1 GCA_029893765.1 Bacilli bacterium PM5-9 | reverse complement strand
ATAAATCTTTTATTTTTGAATAAACAACTAGCTATTTAGTTTGTCTTACCATTCATATTATAATACCTACCAACTTTTTCTGAAACCAATATTTTATAAAAAAATAGATGCATAAGCACCTATTAATTATTTCTATTCTTCATATTTTAAAATATCCCCTGGTTGACAATCTAATGATTTACAAATTGCTTCTAAAGTTGAAAATCTAATAGCATTTACTTTATTTGTTTTTATTTTAGATAAATTCACATTTGAAATACCAACTTGTTGTGCTAAATCATTTAAAGAAATTTGTCTTTCAACCATCATACGATCTAAGTGTAAAACTATTTTTCCCATAGTATAACCTCCTATATTAATCCATCAACATCTTCTTCAAGTTTACTACCATAGGCAAATACTTGAGAAAGGCATAGAACGATTATTCCTGTAAAAACATTGTGGATATCAACTGATGGTGAATATGTACTTGGTCCATAAATAGTCATCATGATAAGCTCAAAAATTAATGTGATAATTGGAATTGCGATAAAGAAGATACCAATTTCTCTAACCATTCTAACTACATCTAGTTGAAATGGGCTAGCTTTTTTAGTGTTTTTATTTGTTCCATCCATTGACTTGAAAATAAGGTTAATATTTCTAGCAATCATTGCCATAATTGAACAAATAAATACTAATAAGATACAACCAAGTCTTAATGTAGTAAAGTTTACACTACCATCTTGGTTAATCATTAATGTAACATCATTAGACATCTCAGCTTTAAGATAAACATTTGCACCATCTATTTGTAAAATTTCATTAAACATATTTGGATATATAATAGTTAATCCCAATCCAATAATTACTAACCCTGTTACTATCCAAAAAGATATCTCTATAATCTTTGCACTAATTTTTGCAACTGTATTTAAGTTTTCCATTTTTATAAACTCCCTTTTTGTAATATTTTGTAATGCCTAACTAGTTTTGACAATTATATAATATCACTCATTTTAATGTATGTCAACTATTTTTTATCGAAAAACGATAAATATTTATCGTTTAAAGAAATGTAGATGAAATTTAAGTGGAGACAATGTAAATTGAGAGATCATTTAGTTTAAGTTGTTTGTTATTGAAATCTCACTATGATATAATAACATCATTAAAAAAGGAGGTAATTAAAATGATAATATGGATTGTAATAGGAGTTATTGCTTTAATACTTATATATTTAGTTATTAGTTATAATAGCTTTATTTCAATGAGAAACGGTGTTGAAGAAGCATTTTCAACAATGGATGTTTATTTGAAAAAACGTTATGATTTAATACCAAATGTAGTAGAAACAGTTAAAGGATATGCAAAACATGAATCAGAAACTTTAGAGAATGTAATTGCTGCTAGAAATAGTGCGATGAGCGCTCAAAGCATTGATGATAAAGTTGCTGCACAAGGTGAAATCCAACAAACATTAGGAAGACTATTTGCTTTATCTGAAAGTTATCCTGATTTAAAAGCGAATACAAATTTTATGGAATTACAAAGACAATTAGGTGATATTGAGACTGAGATTGCTCAATCACGTAAATATTATAATGGAGTTGTTAGAGCTTTTAATACAAAAGTGGAAGCTTTTCCATCTAATATTGTAGCAGGTTTGTTTAAATTTACTCGTAAACCATTATTTGAAGTTGATAATGTAGAAGAAAGAAAAAATGTAAAGGTAGAATTTTAGTATGACAAAAACTATAAAAAAAATATTATTTTCTTTTATACTTTGTTTTTGCTTTGTAATTAATATTAATAGTATTGCTGCTGATGAAATAAAATTATTTGATATTACATTGGATGTTAAAGAGACTGGATTAATTCATGTTAAACAAAAAATTAATATGAATTTTAGTAGTCAAAGGCATGGAATATATGCAAATATACCACAAATGTATACAATGAATTTTGATGGTAATACAAAAAGATATTTCTTTCCAATTAGTAATGTTAGTGTCAAAAAATATCCTTTTGAATTAGAAAGTGAATTAGATGGTGTTTCAATAAAAATTGGGGATGCCGATAAATACGTTAGTGGAAATGTTAAATATGAGTATGAATATGATATTCAAACAAGAGATTTAAAATATAATGATATGCAAATGTTATACTTTAATTTAGTTGGAAATAAATGGGAAAATGATATTGAGAAGGTAAAATTTAAAATTAATATGCCTAAATCATTTTCAAACAAACCGCAGTTTTATCCACCAGTAACTTCAAAAACAAAAGTAACTTATAAGAAATCAGGAAATAGTATCATTGGAGAATATAATGATAAAATAATATACGGAGAAGCTTTAACTATTAAGCTTGATTTAGCAAGTGATTATTTTGTCTTTCCATCAATGGATCGTTATCAATCAATAATTATGATGATTGCTGGTTTACTAACAGGATTAATAATTGTTTTATTCTTGAAATTTGGAAAAGACCGTAAAATTATTAAAACAGTTGAATTTAAAGCTCCAGATGGAATGTCTAGTGCTCAAGTAGGATATGTTGTTGATGGTGCAATTCAAAGTAGAGATATTACTTCTTTATTTGTGTATTGGGCATCAAAAGGATATTTGAGTATTAAAGAATTAAAAGATGGTGAGTTTGAGTTTAAAAAAGAAAAAGAAATTGATAATAGTGAAATTAATGTTGAAAAAACAATATTTAATATGTTGTTTTCTAAAGGAAATAGCGTTAAAAGCGATAATGTTCCTGAAGGTTATTTTGATGTGATAGTTAATTTAACTAGTGATTACAAAGCAGACTTCAAACATAAAAAACAACCAATTTTTGAGGCTAAAAGTAATAATATTCAAGGAATTACCTTTGCTTTAGTTTCCATATTGATTGCAGCAAACTTAGGTTTAAATACTTATACATTTTTTAATGATTGGATAATTTCAATCATTCTAATGGCAGTTACCTTTGTTTTATATGTAGTGTTTGGATTGATAATATTATCAACACTTAGCAATAGGCAAGTTAAAAAGAAAAGCACTAATTTTTTAATGAGTGTTTTAGCAATCATTACAACATTAATTTTTTCAGTATTATATTGTGGAGTAACAACATTCTTTGGTGTTAGTCTTCCACTTCAAATAGCAATCTTAGTTTTAGGATACATTTCATTAGTTTTTGTTGCTTTTATGGATAAAAGAACAAAACAAGGTGCAATTTGGTTAGGACAATTATTAGGATTAAGAGATTTTATTAAATATGCTGAAAAAGAAAAACTGGAAATGTTAGTTAAGGATAATCCTCAATATTTTTATGATATTTTACCATACGCTTATGTTTTAAATGTCAGTGATACATGGATTAAACAATTTGAAAATATTGAGATGCAACAGCCATATTGGTATCATACATCATCACCGATGAATAATTATTTATTTATTTCATCATTAAACAACTCAATGCATAATATGAATTCAAGCGTTGGGCAAATACCAACTCCAGAAGGTGGTAGTGGTGGATTTAGTGGTAGCAGTGGAGGAGGATTCTCTGGTGGCGGCTTTGGCGGCGGGGGCGGAGGCTCTTGGTAATAGCTAAAGTATTATTTATAAATGAAAATAATTAACTAATCAAAAAGAGTGTTGAAAAACACTCTTTTTTTAGGATATTAAATCTTTATAGTATATGTATATATAGGTGATATAATGTATGACTATAAATTAAGTTTTGATTTAAATAAATATCAATTAAATGCATCTGATGATTTATTAAATCATTTTAAAAAAGGCGATGATATCTTATTAGAAGCAGTTTGTGGAGCTGGGAAAACAGAAATGCTACTTGAAATAATAAAAGAAGCATTAAACGCGAATAAAAAAGTTGGTTTTGCATGCCCTAGAAAACAACTGTTAATTGAATTATATGAAAGAATTAAAAAATATTTTGATTTAGAAACAATAGGTTTAGTTGTTGGTGGTTATAAATGTAATGAGAAAAGTAATTTTATCTTTTTAACTTGCCATCAATTAAACAAGTATCATGATTTTTTCGATTTATTAATAATTGATGAAGTAGATGCTTTTCCATTTTGTGATAATATTGAACTAGAAAATGATGCTTTTTTAAGTGCTAATCAATTTATCTATTTAAGTGCAACAGTTCCTAGAAAATATAAAAGGTTAGTGGAAAAAAATAAATTATATATGATAAGTAATAATTATCGTCATCATTTACATCAAATGCCAATACCAGAAATTATTCAAGCGAAAGGGTGTATGCAAATAATAAGGTTAATTAATAGTATTAATAGATTGAAAAATAATCCATTAATTATTTATGTTGCTACGATTAAGCAGGGTAGAAGAATAGAAAAAATGTTAAAACTTTTTTATAAGAAGATAAAATTTGTTAGTAGTAAAAACTTAAATGAAAAAATATTGCAATCATTTAGAAATAGAGATATTGAAATATTAATAAGTACAACGGTTTTAGAACGTGGAATTACTTTAAAAAAATTAAATGTAATAGTTTATCAAGCTGATAGTTGGATTTTTGATGAAGCAACATTAATTCAAATATGTGGAAGAGTTGGAAGAGATACTAATTATTATCAAGGAGAAATCATTTTTCTTGTTAAAAAGATTTCAAAGATATTATTAAAATCACAAGAAAAGGTTATTAAATATAATGAAATGTTTGATTTGTAAAAAAGCTTTTTTGATTGATAGCTTGGATCAAATTTTTAGTTCACAACAATTATGTAATAAATGTAGGAAATTATTTATTTATAATAAAAAAAATGTTAAAATAAGAGAGATACTTATTAGAGTATTCTTTTGTCGTTATTATAATGTAATAAGTTATTATAATGATATCAATAAATGTGTTAATTTCAATCAATTTGTTTTTGAAAAATATATTAAAAGAGAGAAATTTTATGATTTAGAAACTATTAAAAAATCTAATGAGTTTATTGATGAGAAACAAATAATAATTGTTTTTGAAAGAAGTGATTTTCAAGAGCTAATTTATTATCTTAATAAGTTAAATAAAAGTAATAAAAGAATGAAAGTAAAAGCATTTGAAATCATGGCTATAAATACAAAAAAAACACAGACTAAAGCTATGTAGGTGCTATAATTAATTGGATAGGAGATGATTGTTTTTGGCTTCTTTTTTTGAAAAATTATTTAGTTTAGAGAAGAAACACTACAAAAAAGTAGAGAATATTGCATTTCAAGTAGATCAACTTAAGGATGAAATGAAAGAATTAAGTGATGATATACTTAAAGATAAAACTGTGGAATTTAAAAGAAGATATCAAGATGGAGAAACACTAGATTCATTATTAGTGGAAGCTTTTGCGGTTGCTCGTGAAGCGTGTTATCGTGCTATAGGTTTATATCCATTCTTTGTGCAAATCGTTGGTGGAGTTGTAATGCATTATGGTGATATTGCCGAAATGAAAACAGGTGAAGGGAAAACTCTTACTTCAGTAATGCCAGCATATTTAAATGCTTTAGCTGGAGAAGGTGTTCACATTGTAACTGTCAATGATTATTTAGCTCGCCGTGACTGTGAAGAAATGGGCGAGATTTTTAAGTGGTTAGGACTTGAGGTTGGACTAAATCATCAAGACTTATCAGCAGCTAAAAAGAAGGAAGCATATCTTGCTGATATCACATATACAACAAACTCAGAACTTGGGTTTGATTATTTAAGAGACAACATGGTTCAAAAACTTGAACAACGTGTTTTAAGAGGTTTAAATTTTGCGATTGTCGATGAGGTCGATTCAATTTTAATTGATGAATCAAGAACACCATTGATTATTTCTGGCGGAACAATGAATTCAAGACAATTATATTCAATGGCAAATACATTTGCTAAATCATTGAAAAAAGATGATTATGAAATTGATCAAAAAACTAAGGCAATTGTTTTAACTTCAAGTGGTATTGCTAAAGCTGAAAAATCTTTTAAAATAAAAAATATTTATCAACTAGAACATAATTCACTTGTGCATCATATCAACAATGCTTTAAAAGCAAACTTTATTATGCATAATGATGTTGATTATTTAGTTAGAGATGGCGAAGTAATGATTATTGACCAATTTACTGGACGTATTATGGAAGGTCGTCAATATTCAGATGGTTTACACCAAGCTATTGAAGCAAAAGAAGGAGTAAGAATTAATGAAGAGACTCAAACTCTTGCAACAATTACTTACCAAAATTTCTTTAGATTATATGAAAAATTAGCTGGTATGACAGGTACTGCAAAAACAGAAGAAGAAGAGTTTTCAACAACTTACAATATGTATGTTATTGAAGTTCCTACAAACGAGCCTGTTATTCGTGAAGACTTACCAGATAAAATTTTTGCTAGTAAGAAAGCAAAATTTGAGGCATTAGCAGCTGAAGTAAAAGAAAAATATGATATTGGACAACCAATGTTAATTGGTACAGTTGCTGTTGAAACTTCAGAAGAAATATCAAAATATTTGAAAAAATTGAAAATACCTCATGAAATTTTAAATGCTAAAAACCATGAGCGTGAGGCAGAAATAATAGCAAAAGCTGGGCAATTTAAATCAGTAACTATTGCAACCAATATGGCTGGTCGTGGTACGGATATTAAATTATCTGATGAAACTAGAGCATTAGGTGGGCTTGCTGTTATTGGTAGTGAACGTCATGAATCAAGACGTATTGATAATCAGTTACGTGGTCGTTCAGGAAGACAAGGTGATCCAGGTAGTTCAGTATTCTATCTTTCATTTGAAGATGAGTTATTAGTGCGATTTGCTGGTCCTAAATTAAGAGAAATGTTTGAACAAACTCAAGGTGAAGAAGCATTGTCTAGTAAAATGTTAGCTAAGGCTATTGAAGGTTCACAAAAACGTGGTGAGGGTTATAACTTTGATATTCGTAAACATTTACTTGAATATGATGATGTTATGAGTGCTCATAGAAATAGAATGTATGGTGAAAGAGATAAAGTATTACATGCGGAGTCAATGAAAGAAACAGTTTTAGGAATGATAACTGATACTATTGATATGCATGTTGATGGTAATTATGATAATGAGACAGAGTCATTAAATGTCGAAGGTTTAATTAAAACATTAGAAAATAGATTATTTAAACCTAATTATTTAAATAAAACTGAATTAGAAAATATGAGAGTTGATGAAGTTAGAGCGTTCTTACATGATCGTGTTTTGGAAAACTATCAAGCGTTTAGAAAAACTGATTCTGCAAGATATCGTGAAATTGAAAAATTAATTATTATTTCAGTAATTGATAATTATTGGATGATGCACATTGATACAATGTCAAAATTAAGAGAAGGTATTCATTTACGTGCTTATGCTCAAAAATCTCCAGTTCAAGAATATCGTGAAGAAGGAAATCAAATGTTTGAAGATTTATTTCCAGCAATCACAAGAGATGTTGCATATTCAGTAATGAACTTAGCTTTTGAGGCGTAATACATGGATCTATATGAAATAAGACAAGCTATTGATAAAATTGAGAATAAATTTAAATTACTAATTAGCAAGGACGAATTAGAAAAAATTAAAGAAAATGTTGTTTCTATAGAAGAAATGATGATCGATCCAATCTTTTTTCAAGATCAAAATAAAGTTAAAAAATATACAACTCAATTAAGTGCCAAAAAGAATGTTTTAGATAGCTATCAAGATATTGAAAGTCGTTTAAATGATATAAAAGAATATTTTAATATTTTAGGTGATGATAATGATTTAGAATTGATTAGTGAAATTGAATCTGAAACCAAATCACTAATAAAGAAATTCAATGAGTTAGAAACTGGTATATTATTAAATGAGGAGTATGACAATGGAGATGCAATATTAGATATTCATTGTGGTGCTGGTGGTACAGAAAGTCAAGATTGGGTTGAAATGCTTTATAAAATGTATTTAGCTTATGCAAAGAAAAAAGAATACAAAATTGAATTGTTAGATGTATCTTATGCAAGTGATGTAGGAATAAAAAGTGTTACATTAAAAATTTCAGGAATGTATGCTTATGGATTGTTAAAAAACGAAAAAGGTGTTCATCGCTTAATTAGAATTTCACCGTTTGATTCAAGTGCAAAACGACATACGACATTTGCTTTAGTAAGTGTTAGTCCAGTCTTGGATGCAGTGGAAAGCGTTGAAATTAATGATAGTGATTTAGAAATTGATACTTATCGTTCAAGTGGAGCTGGTGGACAATCAGTTAATACAACTGATTCTGCTGTAAGAATTATGCATAAACCAACAAAAATTGTAGTTACATGCCAAAATCAACGTTCTCAACTACAAAATAAGCAAGAAGCATTAAATGTTTTAAAATCAAAATTGCTTGAAGTTGAATTAGAAAAAAGAAGGCAAGAGGCAAATATTTTAAAAGGTGAAGCCGTGGATGTTAACTTTGGTTCGCAAATTAGAACATATGTTTTTCATCCATATCAAATGGTAAAAGATCATCGCTCAAATTTTGAACAAAGTAATCCAGATGAAGTTTTAGCTGGAAACCTTGATGAAATTATAAACTCAGTATTAAGATTAAACAAAGGAAGGTGAAAGTATGATTAAGTTTACTAACGTTACCAAAATGTATCGTAAAGGACGAGTTCATGCGTTGAATAATGTATCGTTATTTATAGAAAAAGGTGAATTTGTCTATGTAATTGGTCCAACTGGGGCTGGTAAATCAACTTTTATAAAACTTTTATATCGTGAAGAGAAAGCAACTTCAGGTATGGTTGAAGTTAATGGAATTAAAGTAAATAAAATTTCAAATAGAAAGGTGCCGTTTTATCGTCGTCATATTGGTGTTATTTTTCAGGATTTCAAATTATTACCAAAGAAAACCGTATATGAAAATATTGCATTTACATTAGAAGTTATTGGAAAACATCCAAGTTTAATTAGAAAACAAGTACTTAATGTTTTACAATTAGTAGGATTAGAAGACAAAGCAAAAGCTTTCCCACATGAATTAAGTGGTGGTCAACAACAACGTGTTGCGATTGCTCGTGCAATTATTAATGATCCAGCGGTTGTAATTGCTGATGAGCCTACTGGAAACTTAGATCCAGAATCATCAAAAGAGATTATGCATTTATTAGAAGAGATTTCACGTCGTGGAACAACTATTGTAATGGTAACTCATGATAGACAAATGGTTAATACATATAAACATAGAACAATAACAATTGAAAGTGGCTATATTAGTCATGATACGATGGGTGGTGGATATAATGATAATCTTCAAACTTGGTAAGCATATCAAATCAGCATTTGTTGGTATTTTTAGAAATTTCTGGATGTCATTTTCTGCTACAACAGCAGTTGCTGTAACTTTATTACTTGTAGCATTATTTACTGTATTATCACTAAATGTTAATAGTTTTATGGGTTCAATTGAACAAAATATTACAATTAGAGTAATGGTAGATAATAGTTATGATGCAACAAAGATTTATAATCCGAAAACAAAAACAGATCCTCTTGGGGATAAGATTAGAGCAATTCCAGGTGTATCAGAGGTTGAATTTTCTAGTAAAGAACAAGAATTTGATCGTTATATAAAATCAACTGGAGAAAATGCTTCAATCTATGAACGTTTTAAAAATAAAAATCCAATGTTAAATGTTTATAAAGTAACTTTGGAAGAAAATAATAATGATTATGATGGAGTTAGTAATCAAATAAAAGCACTTGAAGGTGTTAAATCGGTTAATTATGGTACTGGTGGTATTTATAAGCTAATTGATTTATTTGGACAAGTAAGTAGTGTAATGTTATTCTTTATGGGAGCATTAATTTTACTTGCAGTATTTTTGATTTCTAATACAATCAAGTTAACAATCTACAATAGAAAAACAGAAATTCAAATAATGAGACTGGTTGGAGCGTCTAATGGTTATATAAGATTCCCATTTGTTCTTGAGGGAATAATTATTGGTTTATTAGGAGCTGTTATTCCAGCAGTGCTTACATTTGTATTATATGGAAAATTATTAGAAAACTATGAACATGGTTTTGTTATTAGTTCAGCACTTCAATTAGCAACCATGTCAGAAATTAATTTTGTAGTTTTAATACTATTTGGAATTGGAGCTTTTGTAGGAATGGTTGGAAGTTTAATTTCAATTGGTAGATATCTTAAAGCTTAAAGGAGCTGATTAGATGAAAAGAATAAAAGGGTTGCTGATGATTGTTTTATGTTTATTAGTATCAAATAATCTTAATGCAGAAACTGATTTTTCAAAAAATGAAGAATATTATCAAAAATTATGTCGTAAAAAATCAAGTTATAATGCTAATAAAGCAACGTGTCAAGCATTTGAAGCTTATTTAAAAAATCAAGCAAAAGAAAGTGATAATGCAGCTTCAAATATAAAAGATCAAATAAAAAATACTAAAAATGATATTACAAAATTAATTGATTTAATTAGGAAGAATGGTATCATTATCGAAAAGAAAAAATCTCAAATTTCAAAGACGCAAGATGATATTAAAGCAAAAGAAAAAGAGATTGAAGATTTAGAAGCAGAAGTTATGGAAAGATTAGCATTAATGCAAGAAATTAGTGGTGAAAACTTTGTAATTGACTTTTTGATGAGTTCAGCTAATCTTGAAGATTTCATGATAAAAATGGATGGAATAAATGCTATCAATAATTCAAATAATGAAGTAATTACTGACTTGGATTATGTGAAAAAAGAATTAGCTAAAAAACAAAAGTCATTGAAAAATGAAAAAGCTAAACTTGAAGAATCTCAAAAAGAACAAGATATTATGTTAAAGGAATATCGAAGCAAAGAAGCAGAGTTATTCACTAAATTAGAAGAAGAACATAAAAAGAAATCGGTATATAACTCTAAATTAAATAATCTTAATTTAGATGATGTTACTGGAGTTGGTTCTTCTAAAGGATTTATTAGACCAGTATCACATGCGACAGTTACTGCAGTAGCTTGGTACTATCCAGCAAGTTTTGGTGGGGGATGGCATCCAGGTATTGACTTAGCAAACAATTCTGGTACTCCAATTAAAGCACCTGCAAATGGTGTTGTATTAGCTAGAGGTAATGGACTTGGATATGGTAACTTTATGATTACTGCTCATCAAGTTGGTGGAAGCACATATACATTTATTTATGGACATATGAGTGGTTATGCAAATTATGGAAGTACAATTAAACAAGGTCAGACAATTGCTTATATGGGAAGTACTGGAAACTCAACTGGACCACATCTTCATTTTGAAGTATTCAAACATAGTGGAAAGTCATTAAAGAGTGTTATAAATAAATATAAAGCAAATGGTGACTTATACTTTGGTCTAGGATATGCAAGTACAGGTTCATGTTCAAGTGTTTGTCGTATTAAACCACACTCATTCTTGGGTGTTAGCTATGGTCAAGTATATTAATAGTAATGAGAAGGTAACAATTGTTATCTTCTTTTTTTTAAGCAAAAAACAGCCCCAATCACAAGGCTGTTTTTGCGTTAATTTGAAGATTTGTAGACATCAAAATGAAAAAAAGATAGCTATTCTAAAAGCTATCTTGATAAATCATTTTCAAGCATCTTTCAGAACATAATTCTGCAGGATTTAGCACCTTGCTTAATGCAGGCTGCTGAAGTTTCAAAGGGCCTGTCCCTCCACTTCTCTTGATGTCTAGTAGAATGATAACATATTAATAAAGTTGATGCAAGAAAAAGACATGTCTATTTCTTGGGATTATGATTAATTTATGATATTGTCTTAAGTAATAACTTTCGGAATTGTCTTAAATATTGTAACATCTTTATTAGGAGGTGTTACTCAATGAAAGG
>JARXZD010000037.1 GCA_029893765.1 Bacilli bacterium PM5-9 | reverse complement strand
ACACACCTGTACCCATATCGAACACAGAAGTTAAGCATCTTAGCGCTGAAGGTAGTACGCAAGTGTGAGAATAGGACGTTGCCAGGCTTTTAAAAAGGGAGTAAGTTTTCTTACTCTTTTTTTGTTTAATAGGAATAATGAAAAAATAATATTATAAAAATTGATTAAAAAAGCGTTAATGTTTGAATATTATTAAAGCTATGTTTTATACTTTTTCAAATACTGTTTTTGTGGTATTATTATATTTGTAAGAAAAGAGGTGAAAGCATGAAAAAAAGAGTATTGCTTGGAATAAGTGGTGGTGTGGATTCAGCAGTAGCTGCAAAAGTATTATTAGACCAGGGTTATGAAGTTGTAGGTGGTTTCATGAGAAATTGGGATAGTACAGCAAATAATGATATAATGGGTAATCCAACATTAAATGATAATATTTGTCCACAGGAAGTAGACTATAACGATGCAAAAGAGGTTTGTAAACAACTTGGAATTGATATTGTAAGAATTGATTTTGTTAATGAATACTGGGATCATGTTTTTACATATTTTATTAATGAATACAAATTAGGACGTACTCCTAATCCAGATATTTTATGTAATAAATTTATTAAATTTGATCAATTTTTAAACTTTGCTTTAAAAAATAATTTTGATTATATTGCAATGGGACATTATTGTGGTGTTGAGCATACAGAAAACGGAAGCTATTTAATAAAGGCAAAAGATACAAATAAAGATCAAACATATTTTTTATCACAGTTAAGCCAATACCAATTATCTAAATCATTGTTTCCACTAGCAAATTATACGAAACAAGAAATTAGAGAAATTGCAAGTTCATTAGATTTAGTAGTTGCAAGCAAAAAAGATAGCACTGGAATTTGTTTTATAGGTGAAAGAAATTTTAAAAGCTTTTTAGCTAATTATATTCCTGCACAACCAGGAAATATAGTTGATTATTCAACAAAAAAAGTTGTAGGACAGCATAGTGGTGTTATGTATTATACAATTGGACAATCAAAAGGATTAGGAATTGGTGGTCAAAAAGAGTTTTCTAATGGAAAATGGTATGTTATGGGAAAAGATTTAGAAAAAAAGGTATTGTATGTTTCTAATGATAGTGAGCAAGCATTTTTAAAATGTGATAAAGCATTAATAGTTGATATTCAAATAAATAATAATGATTTTATAGGAATAAAAGAGTGTAATGCAAAGTTTAGATATCGACAACAAGAATATCCTGTTAGTATTGAGTGGATTGATGAAACTAGTGCATATGTTTATTCTGAAAATTTACCATTAGGAATAACAATCGGTCAAGCATGTGTATTTTATAGTGATAAATATTGTTGTGGTGGAGGAACAATTGATAAAATATATTTAGAAGATAAGGAAATAAATTATGTCTAATTACGAAAAAATAGATGCTTATGTTGAAAAAATTATTTTTTTTAATGCAGATAATAATTATTATATTTTAGCAACCGTCTATGAGAATGATGATTTAACAATTACAGGTAATTTTTCAAACATTGAAGAAAATTTTGAATATCAATTTGAGGGTAGTTTTGTTGAGCATCAAAAATATGGAATACAATTTAATGCAATAAACTCTCAAATAGTCTTACCAACTTCTAAAGATTTAATAGTTAGTTTTTTATCGGGCCCAAATTTTGTTGGTATTGGTGAAAAAATGGCTGAAAAAATATATGATGAATTGTGCGAGGAAGAACACATTCTTGATACGATAGTGGAACAACCAGAAAGACTTAAAAATATTAAAGGACTTTCTCAACAAAAAATTGATAATATTATTAGGGTAATTAAGGAACATACACAAGAAAATGGTTTATTTGAATATTTGAATGATTTTCAAATTGATTATAACGATGTTATTGGTGTTTTTAATAAAGTAAGAATTGATGTTGATGAGTTTATCTCAATTATTAGTAAAGACCCTTATTTATTAATGCAAAAACAAATTTCTTTTAAAGCAATTGATAAGTTTGCAAAATTATTAAAATTGGATAATTTTGAATTATTGCGTGCAAAGGGTTATACCTTTGGTTTATTAAAAAATCTATGTTTTAAGACTGGTTCAACTTATTTGACAATTGATGATTTAATTATTAATTTAAGTAACTATCCAAATATAAACATTGATGATAGCACAATTGATATAATTCTAGATAATTTGGTAAATGATGGTTTAATTGTAATTGATGGAAATAAAGTATATGAATATGACCAATATGAAAATGAGGTTTTTATTGCTGAATTCGTATTGGAGTTTGGTGCAAAAAAAGATAATGATGATTTATCAGAATATATTGAAGACTACGAAAAATATAAGGGAATTGTTTTTAATGATGAACAAAAGAAAGCAATTGATTATGGTATTAACTGCCCAATTTCTATAATTACTGGTGGTCCTGGAACTGGTAAGTCAACAATAGTTGATGCATTAATTAATATAATTAATAAGTTAGATAATAGATTATTAATTGGACTTTGTGCTCCAACAGGAAAAGCTAGTAAAAGGTTAGCTGAGCTTACTGGAAGAAATAGTATGACAATTCATAAAATGCTTAAATTTGATATGCATAATAATACTTTTGGACATAATATTTTTAACCCTTTAGATTTTGATGTTTTAATTATTGATGAAGCTAGTATGATTGATAACTTATTAATGGCAAACTTATTAAAAGCTTGTTTTAATGTAAAAAAGATAATTATTTTGGGTGATTATAATCAATTACCATCAGTTTCGCAAGGACAAGTTTTAAAAGACTTAATTGATTCTAATTCTATGTATGTAACATACTTAAAACAAATTTATCGTCAACTTGAAGGTTCAAAAGTTATTGAAATGGCTTATAATGTTTTAAATAAAAAAGAGCTGGAGCTAGATTTTTTTAATGAAGAAGTTAGATTAATTGATTTAAGTAATAATGAAAGAATAAATCAAGTTTTAAAAGAATATGTTGAAAAAGATAATAAAAATGAAATTCAAATATTGGCACCTATTTATAAAGGCAGACTAGGTATTGATAATGTTAATAAAAATATTCAAAGGCTTATTTTTGGTGATACCTTTAATAATTATAATATAAGTGATCGAGTAATTCAGTTAAAAAATCGAAATGATGATGAAATATATAATGGTGATATTGGTGTAATTGATGAAATAACAAGCAGTGGAATGATTGTTGATTTTGATAATAAAAAAATATTGTATAATAAATTACAAGCCTTAGAATTATATCTTGCATATTGTATATCAATTCATAAAGCGCAAGGAAATGAATATGATGAAGTTATACTATTTTTACCAAACTATAATAGTGGATTTATGGATAATAAAATTTTATATACTGCAATTACAAGAACTAAGAAAAGACTAACAATTATCTCTGATTTAGAAAGTATAAATTTAGCTATAAAAAATACGCATAGTAGTAAAAGACAAACAAATTTAAAAGAATTTATTTTAAATAGAAAGTAGTTTAGAAACAACATCGTTATAAACATGTTGTTTTTTGCATTTACAGATGTATAAAAACTTTTTTGATAAGATTGATTTTATTGATAAAGCATTATTTTCTTGATATAATTAAGGGTATCAAAGCTAGGAGGAAAACAATGGAACATGTTATTGAAATGGTTAATATAACAAAGGAATTTCCTGGTATAAAGGCAGTAGATAATGTTAATTTGCAGGTTAAAAAACAAGAAATTCATGCTTTATTAGGTGAAAATGGAGCAGGTAAATCAACTTTAATGAGTGTTTTATTTGGTTTATATAAACCAGAAGAGGGACAAATATTCGTAAATGGAAAAGAAGTAAATATTAGCGATCCAAATGTCGCAAACGAATTAGGAATAGGAATGGTGCATCAACATTTTAAATTGATTGATGATTTTACTGTTGTTGAGAATATTATTTTGGGATGTGAGCCAATGAAAGGTGTTGTTATTGACATTGAAACGGCTACACAAAAAGTAATGGAACTTAGTGATAAGTATCAGTTAAATGTTGATCCAAAAGCAAAAATTGAAGATATTAGTGTTGGTATGCAACAAAGAGTAGAAATACTAAAAATGTTATATCGTGATAATGATATTTTAATTTTTGATGAGCCAACAGCAGTTTTAACTCCACAAGAAATTGATGAACTAATGAAAATTATGAAAAAACTTATTGATGAGGGTAAGTCCATAATTTTGATTACTCATAAATTAAAAGAGATTAAGATGGTTGCTGATCGTTGTACTGTACTGCGTCGTGGTGCTATGATTGGTACTGTAAATGTTGATGAAACAGATCAAAATACTATGGCTAGTATGATGGTTGGAAGAGATGTTAATTTTGTTGTTGAAAAAGAAAAAAGCAGCCCAACAGATGTTGTATTACGTGTTGAAAATGTTGTGATGGAACATGATAAAAAATATGAAATTGTTAAAGATGTTAGTTTCGAGGTTAGAAAAGGTGAAATCTATGGACTAGCTGGTATTGAAGGAAATGGGCAAACTGATTTAGTGTATGGTATTACTGGGTTGAAAAAAATAAAATCTGGTAAAGTTTATTTAAATGATAAGGATATAACTGATATTCCAATAAAAAAACGTTTTGCTGCTGGATTATCACATGTGCCAGAGGATCGTCATAAACATGGATTAGTACTTGATTTTTCTTTAGCAGAAAATGTTGTGCTTCATTCATTTGATAAAAAACCATATCAAAAAAATCATATTATTGTCGAGAGTGAAGTAAATAAAATTGCTAATACACTAATAGATGAGTTTGATATTAGAACTTCAATGGGCTCAAAAACAATTGTTAGACAGATGTCAGGTGGTAATCAACAAAAAGTAATTATTGCTAGGGAAATAAATTTATCACCAGATTTGTTATTAGTTGTTCAACCAACAAGAGGTCTTGATGTTGGAGCAATTGAATACATACATAAAAGAATAATTGAAGAAAGAGATTTAGGAAAAGCAGTACTATTAGTTTCGTTAGAATTAGATGAAATAATGAATCTTTCTGATAAGATTGCAGTTATGTATCAAGGTGAAATTATGGGTGAAGTTGACCCTGATAAAACTGATGAAAATGAATTAGGCTTGATGATGGCTGGATATTCAAAGAATAAGGAGGCCTAATAAATGAAAAACAAAAAAGTTATTGCAGCAATAATTGCAGTTGTTTTAGGATTTTTAGTTGGACTTATTTTAGCAATGGTCTTAGGTATTAAAACAGAAAATGGTATTACAACATATATGCCACAAGATATCTTAGGTGCAATGTTAAAATCCTTTACTGGATTTGATATTACAGGTAGAGAAGCGTTTAGTTTAAGATATTTTGGAGAGTTTATCGTAGCAACTATTCCATTAATTTTAACAGGTATTTCTGTGGCTTTTGCCTTTAAAACTGGATTGTTTAATATTGGTGCTGAAGGACAAATAATGATGGGAAGTGTAGCAGCTACATTATGTGGATTATACTTAGATTTACCACCAGTTCTACACTCTTTAGTATGTATAATAGCAGCTGGAATTGCAGGATTTGCCTTTGGTGTTATTCCAGGATATTTGAAAGCAAAATTTAATGTTCATGAAGTTGTTACTTGTATAATGCTTAATTATGTTGGATTATATATTGCAAACTTAATTTTCCAAATGATACCTGGTTATTATAATAATAGGACACCTCAAATTAAAGAAAGTGCTCTATTAAAAAGTGATTTTTTAAGTAGTATTACTGATGGATCAAGATTAAATTGGTCAATAGTAATTGTTGCATTAAGTTTATTCGCATTTTGGTTTATTATTAATAAAACAACTTTTGGTTATCAATTAAAAGCAATTGGTAATAATAAACATGCAGCTGAATATTCAGGAATGAAAGTTAATAGAGGAATTGTTCTTTCAATGGGGATTTCAGGATTGTTTTCAGGATTTGCTGGAGCAACATTAGTTTTAGGAATCTTTGGTTGTGGAAGATATTTAAATGGATTTGAAGAGTATGGTTATACAGGAATTGCTGTTGCATTAGTTGGTGCAAATAATGCACTTGGTATTCTTTTTGCTGGAGGCTTGTTTGGGGTTTTACAAGTTGCTCAGCCACTTATGCAAGCATCAGGTATTCCAAGAGATATTGCGGTTGTAATTTCAGCATTAATAATCTTCTTCTGTGCAATTCCATTATTGTATGATAAATATATCGATAAGTATTTAAAGAAGCGAGATGAAAAAAGGAAGCGAAAGAAAATTGTAGCAACTAATAATGGAGGTGATGCATAATGAGTTCAATTATTTCGAATATTGCTTTAACATTTATGTATGCAACACCAATAATAATTGCAGCAATTGGAGGCTTATTTTCAGAGCGTAGTGGAATAACTAACATTGCATTAGAGGGAATAATGCTAGTTGGTGCATTTGTTTCAGCATCTGTATGTTACTATTTAGGAGTAAATGCAGGAAGTACATCATTTTATGCAACATCAATAGTTCCTTGGATTAGTGTAATTTTAGGTGCTTTAGTAGGAATGCTATTTTCAACTTTACTAGCAGTAGCAAGTATTAAATATAAAGCTGACCAAGTTATTTCTGGAACAGCATTAAATATGCTTGCAACAGGTTTAACAGTATTTTTGACGCAAGTGTTATTTTTACAACAAAGAACGCCTATCTTTAATCAAGGATTTAAGAAAATGAATTTAGGTATAATTAATAAAATTCCAATCATTGGAGATTTATTAAAAGATACTTATTCACCATTTATACTTGCTCTAATTATTGTTGCGATTACATCTTTTATTGTAAGGAAAACAAAATTTGGATTACGTTTAAGAGCATGTGGTGAATATCCACAAGCAGCAGCATCAATGGGAATAAATGTATATAAAACTCGTTATATAGGTGTTATTATCTCTGGGTTTTTAGGTGGACTTGCTGGTGGAATTATGACTTTAACAGTTGACCAACAATTTAGTGCATCTGTAATTCATGGATTTGGTTTTATTGCAATCGCAACTTTAATTTTTGGTAAGTGGAATGCTTGGGGCGTTTTATTGGCTGGATTATTTTTCGGTTTTTCAAATGTACTTGCATATTCATCAGATAGTTTTGAAATATTTAAAAATGTACCTAAGGAAATATTCTTTATGTTACCATATATATTGACGGTGTTAGCATTAGTTATTACTAGTGGAAAATCATCAGGACCAAAAGCAATTGGTGAAATATATGATGAGGGAAAAAGATAAATAAAAAAGAAATGAGGAATTGAAATGGAGTTTGACTGGAATGTCTTGTTAATAGTTTTACCATTTATATTTGTAGGTGGTTTTGTAGATTCAATTGCAGGCGGTGGTGGAGTTGTTAATGTGATTGGATTTATGTTAAGTGGTATGCCAATGCATATGATTTTAGGAACAAACAAAGTTCAAGCTCTTTTTGGTACTTCGGTTGCTACATATAATTATGTTAGTAAAGGTCATTATAAAAAAGATTTTATTATTTTCAGTTTAATTGGAGCAGCAGTAGGTTCACTAATAGGTGCTTATGTTGCTTCAATGACTGATCAGGATACATTAAGATGGTTGATGACTATTATTTTACCAGTTGCAGCATTAATAATGGTTAGTGGGATTAAACCAAAAAAATCATTGCTTGATGAATCAAGAAAAAAGATATTTATAATAACACTTTTAATTGGTTTAGGAATTGGTTTTTATGATGGTATGTTAGGTCCAGGAACTGGAACATTTTTAATAATTGCTTTTTCAATGTGTGGATTAAGCATTTTAGATGCTAATGGTAATGCAAAGGTTGTAAACCTTGCTAGTAATCTTATGGCAGGTGCTTTATTTTTAATTAAAGGTAAAGTAATTATTTGGTTGGTAATTCCTTGTATTATCACAAATGTAATAGCGAATTATATTGGTTCAAAACTTGCGATTAAAAATGGAGAAAAGATTGTAAAACCAATAATTGTTGCTGTTTTAGTACTTTTATTTATTAAAACGATTGCTGATATCTTATAGAAAGGGATTGATTTAATGAAAAGAATAGTTTTACTAGTTATTTGGGCGATATTTCAAATTGTTTTATTTTTCTACCTTTTGTTTGTACCAGCATATACATCAATCGCATATCCATTACTAATTCTTTTAGGAATTGTTATGGCTTTAGCAATCCAAGCTGATGATACAAAGCTAACAACTTCTAAATTATCTTGGATTACAATAGTTTTAGCAGTGCCAATTATTGGAGTTGTATTATATTTAGTTTTTGGGCAAGGTCATATGTCAACATATCGAATGAAAATTCTTGAAGATTCAAGATTGAAATTTTCAAAAGGAAAAAGACATGAGGCTGATATTAGTAAATTAGACGCAGATCAAAAATCATTAGTTGATTATCTTGATAAAGCTAATTATCGAACATCATACTTGCATAATGGTGGTAATATAACTTGCTATACATATGGGCGTGAAAAATTTGATCAATTAATTGTGGATATTAAAGAAGCAAAAAAATATATTCATATTGAGTATTATATTATTAAAGCAGGAAAGTTATATGATGAAATTATTGAAGTGCTTATTCAAAAAGCTCGTGAGGGTGTTGAAGTAAGAATGATGAGTGATTATGTTGGTGGTAGAACATTAAGTGCTCCAATGATTAAGAGATTACGTGACAATGGTATTAAATTTGCATTTTTTAATGAATTAAAAGTTAATGTTTTATCAAAAATTTCAAATTTTAGAGATCATCGAAAAATCGCAGTTATTGATGGTAGAATTGCATATACTGGTGGGTTTAATATTGGTGATGAGTATATTGATTTAGATTCTTATTATGGTCATTGGGAAGATTTTCATATAAGAATTTGTGATTCTTCTGCAGTTCTTGAATATGAGACTTTCTTTGGTCAAACATGGTATTTTGAAACTAAAGAAAATTTATTTAAGAAAAAATACTATCCAGAATATGATAAAACACACGAAAATAGTGATACATTAATTTATCCTTTTGTAGATGGTCCTGATACTGTTGAAACATTTATAAGAGACATGTTTTTAAAAAGTATCATGAGTGCAAAGAAAAAAATATGGATTGCTACTCCATATTTAATTCCTGATGCAGTATTATTTGATGCATTAATTGTTCAAGCTAATGCTGGTGTTGAAATTGCTTTTGTAACACCAGGTCTTCCAGATAAAAAATATGTTAAACTAGCTACTGAATCATATTATCCTGATTTAATTAAAGCTGGTGTTAAAATATATGAGTATAATGGCTTTGTGCATGCAAAAAAATTACTAGTTGATGATAAATCAGCTATTGTTGGTACAGCTAATTTCGATATGAGAAGCTTTAACTTATCGTTTGAAGTTTGTACATTAGTAATGGGTGGTAAAGTAATTAATGATATTTCTGATACATTTTTAGCAGAATTTGAAGATGCTAAATTAGTAACTTTAGAAAAAGTAGAAAATCGTTCTGCTCTAAAAAAATTATCTCAAGTTGTTATTAGATTATTTGCACCGTTATTTTAAGAATTATTAAATATAAATGAATTAGTTAATGGAGGTAATTAAAATGATTATTTATGGTTATACAAAATGTAGTACAGTTCAAAAAACATTGAAATTTTTTGATGAAAATAATTTAGATTATGATTTTATTGATTTTGTAGCAAATAAAATTGATGAGAAAACATTAATTGATTTAATTAAAAGAAGTAATTTAAATATTGATGATTTTTTTAATAAAAGAGGAATACTTTATCGAGAAAATAATTTAAAGGATAAATTAGTGAATTTAAGTGAAAAAGAAAAAATTTCTTATTTATTAAGTGATGGAAGAATGATAAAAAGACCAGTCATAGATTTTGGTGATAAAATATTTGTTGGATTTAAAGAAAAAGAAATATTAGAATACATATCAAAAAAGCTTTAAAGTAAGCTTTTTTTTAATTGAAGGATCTTTTTTTATAAATAACAAAATTTTCACTATAAATGATGTCTAGTATCTTAAAAATATGTTTTATTCTTATAGAGTAATGATTTCAAAAATTTCATTTTTATTTGCGATAAAAATTTATCTTGACAATAAAAAATTATCGTGATAATGTGTAGATATCAAATACAATATAGAAAAGGAGACAAAAAAATGAAAAAGTATGTAGCAGAACCATTTAGAATTAAAATGGTTGAAACGGTTAAAATGACAACTAGAGAGGAACGCGAAAAATCTTTAAAAGAAGCAAATTATAATATGTTCAATCTAAAGTCAGATGATGTTTATATCGATTTATTAACTGATAGTGGTACTAATGCAATGTCGCAAAGTCAATGGGAGGGTATTATTCGTGGAGATGAATCATATGCAGGAGGACGCTCTTACTTTAATTTAGTTAATGCATGTCAAGATATCTTTGGGTATAAATATGTATTACCCGTTCATCAAGGTCGTGCCGCAGAAAAAGTATTATTTGGAATGCTTATAAAAGAAGGAATGTATTCAATTTCAAACATGCATTTTGATACAACAAGAGCTCACGTTGAAATTGCAGGAGCACGTGCGATTGACTGTGTTGTACCAGAGGCGCTAGATTTAACTGTTCAAAAACCTTTTAAAGGTAATATGGATGTTGAGAGATTAGAGAAATTAATAAATGAATATGGTAAGGATAAAGTTGGAGTTGTTGTTTTAACAATTACAAATAACTCAGCTGGAGGACAACCTGTATCAGTAGAAAATACTAAAGCAGTATCAGCTATTTGTAAAAAATACGGTATTCCAATGTGTATTGATGCAGCAAGATTTGCAGAAAATGCTTTCTTTATTAAAGAAAGAGAACCAGGATATGAAGACAAATCAATTAAAGAAATTATTGCTGAAGTATTTGCTTGTGCTGATATGTTTACAATGTCAGCTAAAAAAGATGCGATTACTAATATGGGCGGTGTCTTAGCCTTTAAAGATGATGAAGATTTATATATCAAAGCTAAAGCACGAGGTATTTCATTTGAAGGATTTACTACTTATGGTGGATTATCTGGAAGAGATTTAGAAGCACTTGCAGTTGGACTTTATGAAGGAATGGATGAAGATTATCTTGAGTATCGTATTGGACAAATTGAATACTTAGCTGCTCGTCTAGATGATGCTGGAATTGTTTATCAATCACCAGCTGGAGGGCATGGTATCTTTGTTGATGCTAAAGCAATGTTCCCACATATTCCATATGATGAGTTTCCAGGACATACTTTAGCAGTTGAATTATATCGTGAAGCAGGAATTAGAACTTGTGATATTGGTTCTTATATGTTAGGAAATGATCCAGATACTGGTGAACAACTAAAAGCAGATTTTGAGTTTACTAGATTTGCGATACCACGTCGTGTTTATACACAAGCACATTTTGATGTGATGGCAGATGCTTTGATTGCTATTAAAGCAAGAGCAAGTGAAGTTAAAGGTTATAAAATTACTTGGGAACCTCCGATTTTAAGACACTTCCAAGCAAGCTTAGAACCATTAAAATAAAGCAAAAAAAGTTTTAGAACTATAAAAGTTTTAAGACTTTTTTCTTTAACTATTAAAGCAATATCATTCTTAATTATTTGAAAGATTAGTATGAATGTGCTATATTATAATAGTCAATGAGGTGATGAAAGTGAATGATAAGTTAAAGAGATATGTAATCTTGGTTGACTTTTTAAAAGAAATGTTTGGACCAAATTATGAAATAGTTTTGCATGATATAAAACAAGAGAATGGAGCAATAGTAGCAATCGCAAATGGTGATATTACAGGAAGAAAAATAGGAGATCCTTTAACAACTTTTGCTTTAAATACAATTGCTACAAAAAAATATGAAGAAGTGGACTATGTATTAAATTATCATGCTAAATCAAATTATGGTCGTTTGTTGCGCTCATCTACTCTTTATATTAAAGATAATAATGAACTAATCGGTTTATTGTGCATTAATTTTGATGATACGAAATTTTTGGATTTAACTGAGCAACTAAGAAAATTAGTTCACCCAGACGAAGTGTTATATCGTCGAGAAAATATTGAGAAAAAAGACGATCCAATTGAAAATATTGCCGAATCAATTGCAGATGTAACTAAAAATGTGATAAATGATTTCTTTTATAGAAATAATTTTAATTTAGCTATAATGGAAGTTAAACAAAGAAAAAAACTTGTTGAAGGTTTAAATCAAGATGATCGTTTCGCAATAATTAAGACATTAAATGATAATGGTGTTTTTTTGATAAAGGGTGCTGTAAGTGAAGTCGCTAATGAATTATTTTGCTCAGAACCAACTGTCTATCGCTATCTAAGCAAATTAAAATAATCTGCCTTTAATTATCGGCGCAATGTCAAATAGGGTGGAATAATTACTCAAATCGATATTGTTGCATCAACCAACACAATTTATTGTGTTGGTTTTTTATGTCTTAATTA
>JARXZD010000036.1 GCA_029893765.1 Bacilli bacterium PM5-9 | reverse complement strand
TAACTAGCTTAACGATAAAATTATTATTAAAGTAGCGTTTACTTCTACATTTTCAATTTTTTTCTTTAAACTGGAATTTACTTTTTCAATTCACCTTTAAAACATTAAAAAACTTTTTTTTAGTTCAAAATATACCATAAACTCTTTTCTTACAAAAAATAAGCTTTTTTTAAACAAAAAATTTTTTTAACAAGTATTTCAATATATTAAAATATTATAATATTAAAATACATTTTTTATTAAACTTAATTTTATCATCAAAAATTATATTTTTTGTTGGACAATTATTTATACATTTAAGACATTTATTACAATTATTATCTACAGAAAAAGAGTACTTTAAAAGCCATGTGGAATGTTGTTCTATCCTAGCAAGATAACTCAAACTTTTAACAAAATTTGTTGGGTTTAAAAGATATGATCTTTCACTTTGAATGTCTTCAATTATTTTTTCAATTTTAGAATCTAGATTATTAAAAATTTCTATAACTATTTCTTTTTCAGTTTTCTTTGCGAAATTTGAAGGCATAGTTATTATATTATTATAGAAAACATTTGCATTTCTATTAGCTAAAAGTTTATTGACTTTTAATGCGCATCCATAATTTAATTTACTATCTTCTGCTGCACTACAAATGATAAATGTTTTAATTTTATTATAATCATTAATTTTGCACAAATAATTCGTTACATTTTTTGGTAAGTTAAAGGCGTGTACTGGACTTATTATTCCTAAGCAATCATAATTAGAAATATTAAAATCAAACAAATTATTTTCAATATTTACTATATCAATATGAAATTTTTTTAATAGTTTGTTATTTAATTTATCTAATACAATTTTACTCATTCCAGTTCCTGAAAAATACATTAAAAGAATTCTTTCCATTATTACGCCTCCTTACTTTTTAATTTTTTATTATGTATATATTATAATTTATTTGTTGAGCAATATATAATGTATTAATTATACTACTTTATACTATATTTTCTCCTAAAATTATTTTGGGCATTGTAGTTAAACATCTGTTCCAACGTTTATAGAATTTCTCAACTCCAAGTTTTGATACTCTTGCATGGGCTTCTTCATTTTCTAAAGCCCAATATAGAACATATGTTATTTTGCCTACATTTCTTGTAAGTCTTATTGGTAATTCTCCGTTTTTTACTGCATTAAAGTCTTTTTGCCTATGAGTTCTTTTAATATAATGAACGTCTATAACTCCTTCTTGCTCAAGATAAAATTTTGAAACTTCCTTCATTAATTCTTCTATTTCATCTTCTTTATTTAGCTTTGCTTCATATATGCAAATTTCATTAAACATAGCACAATATGCTCCTTTCTAACTCTTTAAAAACAATTACTTTATATTAAATAATTTTAACATATTTTATATATATTTAATATTGCAAATCAAACATCATAAAAAAGTAATGGATTATTAACTCTCTACATTAATTTTAAAATAAATTGTGTAGTCAAAATAATGTTGATGTTAATATAATATTACTAAGCATAAAATGTCTAAAGTATATAAAAAATAATACTAACAATTAGCTAGCATTATTCTAAAATAAAGTATTTTTCTTAAAATTACTTTATTTTCTATACCACTTTAACAACTAATACTTTAAATTCTTCTTCCTTCAACAACGAAAATCTACTCCATTTTAAATTGTAATCTTTAGAAAGCTTAATATCTCTTTCTCTTCCTTTGATAGTGCCAATTGATGGATTATTTCTCCAAATTAATTTTTTTTCAATTGTTTTACCATCATGAATTCTAAAATCGTGGCAGTTAGTAATTTTGTCTCTTGTATACTCTTGATAATAGCTTTTATCATTTGTAACCATTATTGCGTAGCCCTCTTTGAAATTCATTAACTTTTTTTTGCAATATTCTATACGCTCAATATCTCTTATGAAATCATATCTTCTTAAATCTTGTGCACCATGATCTTTTAAAATAAATTTTTCACCTTTATCTTGACCAACAAAAAATTTTGTCACATATTTTAGTTCAATTGGAATAATGTAATTATTTAATTCTATAAGAACATCTATATGCATATTTTTAATATCATTATTAATATATTCAAGTCTAATATTCGCCTTTGGATATACCTCTTTGATTTTCCACGCAAATGAAAACTGAAAGTCAGCTTCTGAATGAAATATTTTTCTCTCATTTGCAAGTAAATTTATTGTTTTATTAATATCAATTATCATTTAATTTCCTCCGAAATTTATTAAATTAATTATATCATTACACCTATAAATATCAATGTTTTTATAGTTTGGCTTATTATTTTTTTATAGTTTGACTCAATATCTTTATATAATTTGATACTATCAACTTAAATAATCAAAAAGCATATTAATCATATTACTATAGCAATAGGTTATCACTATCCATATATAATATTCATTTTCGAGCAGTATAATATTATATACAGGTTATTAGTAAATATAGGCAGCTATTAAAAATTATACGTACACATCAAGTATTTACAACAAAAAGAAAAGAGTTTATAAGACCTATAATAAAGGACTTATTGCTCTTTATATACTATTCCCACTCTCTGCGTATTATATTGAATATTAAGCGATATAATGTAATATAAAGGATTATTAACAAATATGAATCACTATTAAGATGTATAAATACATTTCAAATGTGCAATTTTTGTGCAATTAATTGTCAGAAAAGTGATTTCTAAAATTTGTACTTTCACAAAATAAATCATGATTAAATATTTTCTATCATTCCATAAAATATTATTTTTTTTCGGTTAATCCTTGAAAGAGATTAAAAGACATTTTAATAAAGAATACTACTGAAATTATCCATATAATCATACTTACCTTTTCGATATTTATATACGGAATATCTGGTATAGAAGAAAAAGTTTTCCTAATCAATTTCAAAGTTTCACTTATTCCAGGTAATCCAAAAACAAATGTAAAAATCGTTCCAATTATAGATAATAAGAAATTGTTTCTTTCTCTCTCTTTTGTTTCTTTAATTTCTAAAATTTTATTTAATAAAGATACTCTTTCTAATATATAGGGTTTGTTTGTATAAAACTGCATTTTTTCTTCAAAAAAATCTACCTGCTCATTCATTGATTTCATTAAACATAGTTCTTGCAGTTGATTTATATACAAATTATTATTTAAATATGCTCTGTAAATGTCCTCACTAGAATTATTTGAAGATGTTTGATTATATAATGTTACCTCGACATTTAGACGCTTCAATAAAATAATTAAGATTGCATATTCATTTGATGTTGCAATATCAGATGCAATACACATATTTATTTCTTCTTTATCTTTTTCTGCATCAATATTATTTTGATTTATAAAAAAATCAATAAATGATTTATCAAATATTGTTACTCCTCCTCCACTTCTACGTAAGTATGTATTAACACCCGATATTGAGTAACACTGACTATTTACAAACAAATCTACTTCTTTTTTTTCTAATATACTTCTATGATATGCAGGGACAGGCGAATTTATAATTAAGTAAATATCTTTTTTCAATTCATTAGATAAATTTGTTATAGCTTTAGGTAAGCCATCATATTCAAGTAAATAAATAAAATTAATATTATTATTAGTCTTTAAAATTACACTGCAATCGAGAATAAATGATATTTTAGCTATTATATAGTTTACTACCTCATCTAATCCATCAAATACTACATCATCTTTTTCATATTTCATTTCATGAATATATTGCTCATAATTATGTTCCTTAAGACCATAATCACTTGAATTAATTATCGGATATGATAATTTGATAACTCCCATACTATTATCAAATATTATTAAAGTGACTGGAATATACATTTTCTGTCCATTTTCTAATTTTAAAGATAACGGCAAAAGAAAAAATTGTTCCTGTTTTGTAACCCAGTTGATACCAGCTTGTTTACACATCAGTTCATAATTTCTATTATTTAGCTCTTCATAATTCTTCATTGTTTCTATTTTTGTAGACTTAACTTCAATTTTTGTATATGTACTATCATCAGAAGTAATCTCGAAAAAAGCTTTACCCTCATTAATTGCTTGTTTTTCCGAATCTGACAGTGCTAGTTTTTCTTCAATATATTTTTCCATTCCATCTTCATCATCAACATATTTTTCAATATCTGTTAATTTGGGAACATTAGACGACTCTAAATTGTTAATTAAATTTGAGAATTGATTATGTAAAATTCTTTTCTCATCTACATAAAATTTTTCATTTACTACTATTTCACTATTTTCTATTTTCTTTAACACTTCAGTATTACTCATTTCATCACATATATATAATGGATAATAAGAGTGAATTTCTCCATATTCTATTGTTCCTATACGGCTCTTATTAAGACCTATATTCTTCTTCATATATTACCTCCATATTCCATGTTTAATATCTTTCTCTTAAATTTATAATTTTTTTTAATATATTTCTTTCATTTTCAATTTCTTAAATACATTAATAACTATTTATAAAAGTTTTCTCTAAATTTTTCGTACTTTCTTTCTTGTTTATTCCATATTTTTTCTCTTTTTCTAGACTCCTTACTTGTACCATGAACCCATCCATTTTCAATTAATTCATACCCTTGAGCCATCAAAAGAAATGTTGCTAACTCTTCACTGATATTTAGTAATTCTTTTGCTTTTTTTGTTGTCCAATTATCAATATCATCAAACAATTCGCGCAATTCTATTATGTTTTCTATATTATTATTAATTTTCAATTTTTCTAGAAGTTGATTTAATGTATTTTCCAATTCTATTCGCTCTTTTTGGCTTATATATGCTTTATATCCAAATTTAATAATTGGTAAAAGAATATCTAAAAATAATTTCAGATCATCTACCCAAAATCCAGCACCAAGTCCAACTGGAGAGGAAAAATCAATACGATTAAAATCTGATTTGATAACACCTATTTCTTTTAATTTAATTAATTCAGTAATTGAGTAATCTGTATACAGTTTATCATATCCCTTTAAGAGGTAAATTGTTCCATCCATATTTAGCTTATATTTGATAGAAGAAAAATCTTGTTCATATGAACTGATATCATGATTCAAATTGTTCAATTTAAAATTAAATGGAATTTCATTATCGTCTCGATTATTATACCAATTTTTAAATTTATGTTTTTTTATTGCTCTTTTATATGTTTCAAGAAAAATTACTCTTATACTATTAGTATGATTCAATATTATTTTTTCACTACTCACCTTTTGACCTTCATGATAATAATTAAATTCTATTTCCAATTTTATCACTCCTTTACATTTTTTTATTATTAAGAATTAAACTATCTTCCTAGAATTAGTATAGCATATATTGTTTAGTGTTTTGAAGTTGCACATTTCATATCACTTAATACTATCTAATCTTTTCTTATCTTCCTCTAAAAAAGTAATATCAACTAATAATAGTCAATATTACTCATATTTATTATTCCCACTCTCTACGAATTATACTGATTACAAAGCAATATAACATAAGATAAGGGATTATTAACAACTATAAATCATTATTAAGAGGTATAAATACATTTCAAATGTGCAATAACTGTGCCATTTAGTATTTAATACTAGAAAAGTTAATTTCTAAAATTTGTACTAAAAATATTAAAATATTTATTATACTAAAATTAATTTTTTATTATAGTATAATGTTATTAACAAATAAATTTGAAAGGAACACATTATGAAAAAAGAAATATTAGTTGAAAAAATAGATATATTTTTAAACCAAGCCATACAGGCTAATTGCTACTATTTAATTATTAAACAGTTCTCAAAAAATAGTATTGATTATTACGAGCAAATTAATCTTTCTAGTGCATTTTACTCATATACATATAACGCACTAGTAACTGCAACTTTTATGGAACTTGCAAAAATGTATGATACACACACTGAATCTTTAAATATAGAAAAATTAATTAAAATATGCAAGGAAAATAAAAAGATTTTTTATAATTCTTCTACTGAGAAAAAGAAATTATTGATGAAGAATTTACCTGCTTTGAACAGAAATTATTAGAACTATCACCACAAATTAAAAACTTAATAAAACAACGAAATAAATTACATGCTCACAATGATAAATCTAGTTTAAACAAATCTTTAGACGAGATAATTAATAAATTTCCTTTAAGCCATGAAGATATAAATAAATTGATATTATTTGTTTTAGATTTTTGTAAATTTTCATATGCTAAATTACAAAAAATAAATAAAGCTACGTCCCCAGCGAATATTGATGATTGGCGTAACACTCTAAAACTTGCCAAAATCGGAGCTGAACATGAATATGACAAAATTAAAACTATCTAATAATTAAGTTTTGATTTGTTTTCCTATAAGCAGAAAAAAATATCTATCATTCTTTTATTGTAGTAACTTAAAGTTAATGTTCAAATTTTTTATATCAAGCAATTATGTCTCCCTTTTGCTTTCCTTAACAAGATTGCTATAGTATAATTATATATATTATGAAAAAGGAGTAGAGTTTTATGAAGGGTAATATTAGCACAAAAGTTATATATTTTGATGAAGAAACCATATCAAATATTTTAATAAAAAAAGATGAAGGAATTGAACAAACAAGTAAAATAAGCAATAAAAATCTTGAAGCTGGTATGTCTACATCCATAAGTATAAAAATGAATTTCCTTGCAAGATTTAAATTTTTATTTTCTTCAAAAATGAATGCAAACTACATTTTACAAGAACAGACTACATTATCATCAACAATACTATCAAAATTTAATAAAGAAAAAAAATCATTTAACAACTTTGAAAATGTATGTCTTAGTGATATAGAATCATCTTTCACATCTTATAGAATCGCACTAATGTTTGCCAAAATAGCGAAAAACGAATTATCAAATAATGGACTTGATGTCCGCGGAATGGAGGATTTATTTGATAACTTTGAAGGCTATTACATTTTTAAAGAAGATAAAGATGATAAAATAATTTATTATAGATTTAATATGTCAAGTTTTCTATCCAATTATAAAATAAATGAAATTAAAAACTCTATTCTTAATCTAAGTACAATTTATATTGGAGAATTACCAAAAAATAATTTTAATATTATGAAAACTATTGAAGAACTAAATACTTCATTAGATGTAGTTGATGAAACTTTTAAAGCTTATTTAAACGATACTAATACTGATGAGGATATTCAAGAGAATGAAGATGAAACAATTTATTTATTTGATGTAGTTTACGCTGAGACAATAGGTGAAAAATATGAACAATAGAATTTATAAAATATTTTTTTGCTCTGATCATTATTTTGATAATCACATAAATCTACTAGAGTATGATAATTTTACTGATATTATTAGAAATCATGATAAATTAAACAATCCAAATTTAGACTTTGAATTTATTCCTGCTCCATTATTGGTTATCAACTCAAATGATTATTTAGGTATTAATGAATCAGCTAATTTAAGGTTGTTTGACCTTATTATTGACATCACAAATGACAATGCAACTATATATATACAAAATCCTACAGATACATTCTTATCAAAAATGAAGGAAAAAATATGTAAAGAAAATTACACTATTGATTTTGAAAAACTTCATTATATTAAATCACCAATATACTATGATACTTCCAATGTTTTACATAAAAATATCATCAATGAAATTATTCAATCAATTAATTTTCATGACATCTTGACTAATAACTTACCATTAGTAATATTGCTTTATGGAAAAAGTGGTGTTGGTAAAACTCACTTAGTTCACGATTTATCAATACAGTTAACTGGTAAAAATCCTTTAAGATTCCAACTATCTAATTACCAAAATTTAGAGAACTTAACAGAGCTTTTTGGCGAAAATATTTCCTCCGATGATATGGTTTTTAAACTAATGAAAAGAAATACTAATATTATATTGTTAGATGAATTTGATAAAACTAATCCAATCGCATATAATACATTTTATAGATTATTTGATGAAAAATTTTTTGGCAATAGATATCGGACAACAAATATTCAGAATTTAGTTATTTTTTGTACAACAAATTATCAAAATATAAATGATATTGAAGAAAATTTACCCGCACCTATATTTAATAGAATAGATAAATATATATATGTTCCAAATCTTGATTTCAACCAACTAATTGAAATAATAGAAATAGAATTACACTTATATATTCATAATATTGGTGATGAGAAAATTAGAACTTTCATAGAGTTAAATATTAAAGAAATTAAAAAGGATATATATATTAATTTCCATGATTTATCCTGCAATCAATTGAATTATAGAGTAATTAAAAAATATATATCGGAAGTGTTGGAAAAATATGTTTTTGCATATAATCTTGCAGAAAAAGATGGTATTTCAAGTTGAAATTCCCATCTTTTTTATATAACTATTATATTCTATAAAAATACATTTATACATATAAATTAATATTATTTATAAATTCTATAAAAGGCTGTAATTTTGTAATCACCACCTAATTCTACAGGTGCAATTGCAACATTTACATATTCACCTTTTTTATTTGGCATACCACCATGAACTGCTTTACCATTACCTATATATACTGATACATGATACGTCCAATCGTCATTATAAATCACAATGTCACCAGCTTTTAATTTCTTTACTAATGCTTTACTATTATTCGCGCTTTCTAATTGACTATCTTTCATATTACCATTCTCAATTTCACCATTAAAATACTTATAATATCCTGAATCTTTTAATGTGAATAATTTTGTATGTGCGTATTCGTTAGGCTCAAACACTGGAGCTTTATATGTATGTCCAGTATTTCCTGCTGTAATTTCAACAGTTTTACCTTTCCAACCCGCCTTTATAACAGCTTTATCTGCAAGTTCATTACATTGAGCAGTGACTTTACCTACCATTGATCTAGCTGATTTAGCAATCTTATCGCCATATGTTTGTGGTTTATTTTTCAAATATGGTTTTGTAAGAACCTTCTTTTTTGTTAATTTACCTTTTTTATTGTAATTCCATGTAATTCTTTTACTAATTTTATTATTGTTATAATAGTAATAATATCTTCTTGTTGCACTACCATATTTATTTGATTTTAATTGTCCTTTTTTATTATATTTATATTGTTTTGTAAGTGTCCTAACTCCACTTTTATTTTTATAAATATAATCACGATATTTTTTCTTACCATTCTTATGATATTTTGTATAAATACGTTTTGAATATGATTTATATCCTGTAGTGTAATAATAACATTTTTGAGTATTTTTAGTTGTTGAACACTTTTTTGTTGTTTTTGCTTCAATCGTATTTTCGTTGCCAACTGATATTGTTAGAGACATTAGTAATACAGTTATAATTGTTAAAGTTTTTTTCATTTACATTCCTCATTTCTCATTATTTATCAATTAATTTTTTATTAACCTAAATGCATAATAGTCATCAATTTTCACTATACTTATAGATTATTTTTCTAATTACTTTTCGTGTACTGGTACATTCTAATACTTGATAAAATAGTAATCGACAATAATATTATTGAGTACATCAACATATTACTTCCAGTTTCTGGTATCTTAGGATTTTTTTTATCTTCTTTCTTCTTATCTGGTTTGTCTTTGGTTATCTCATCTTTCTTTTCGGTAGTCTCTTTAACATTCCATATTGCATATAAATTTAATTCAGTTGATGGCATTGTTACTTCTTGGTTTATTTTGTATGAAACTCCCTTACCATCTGCTTGCGTGTTCCATTCTTTAAACTCCATATTTTCAGGATAATCAAATTCTATGTCAGAAATATTAAATGTTTCATTCTCTAATATGTTTTCCTTTTCAAATACATTATCATTGCCATAATTTTTAAAGTAGTTAATTGGATATTTAACTTCCTTAACATAATTTTCATCTTCAGAGAAAGTACCACTAGAGCTTGTCTTATTTCCATTTGGACTTACGGTTCCTATTTCACCCCATAGTGGTATAGTTGATTTTTTAATAGCCATATCATCTAATGTTTCAAAAGTTATTGAAAATGTTAAGCCTTCATCACTTTCTATTTCAAATCTACCATCTTCACTATTATCATTTCTATTTTTGATAACAACATATTGTGGTGTGCAATAAGTTGGAACAGGACAATATGGCTCATTATAAATTGCTTCATAAGTCACTACTTCACCATTAACTTCAATATTTATATTATTTTTTAACTTAGCGACACCGGAAAACCTTGGATAATAATTTACCTTTGTTCCTATCTCACCACCTTCAATTATTCTCATATAAGTTATTTGTGTTCCTTTAGGATAGTATTCATCAGTAGCCTTTATATTATTAGCAAACATCACAACCAATAATAACACTAAACTAAATGCCCACATTAATTTATTTTTCTTCATTTAATTATCTAGTATATTGTAAATGACTTATTTTACAGTCGATTACTCCATACCTTTTCCTTTCTTAATTCTTAGCATAATTTCAATTGACACAAGTTTGTTTTTTCTCACTTGCTTATTCTCCATTTTTTATTATTTTTAATTTACACATCCAACTCCTGGAACATAATTATATCCCATAGCAGCACATCCATCTTTCATAGATCCAGAACCTCCATCATCTATTTTGTACCAACCATCATTTCCTCCTGAATTATTATTGCTACCAGAGTTATCTCCATTTGTATATCCATTAGAATAACTTTGTTCTTTATCTTTTATTACTTTTAATTGTTTATCATAATCTTTTAATAGTTTATCTACTTTAGATATATAATCACTATATTCAGAATCTGACAAAAATAAAGATTTCTCTTTTTTCAACATATTTTTTAATGATTTTAAATCTTTAATTTTTATGTTCAAATCTTTTTGTTTTGCTTTAGAAACATTCGAGATAGTATTTTCTATTATTTTGTTATCATAAATTTGTAGACCTATACTTTTTTTATAATCACTTAAAGTAGTATTGTAAAAATTTATTACTTTAGAATTTGAGTTTTTATTTTTACTATATTTGATACAGTCATCATTTATTTCTTTATAAATAGCAACTTTTTTATCTCTATTTTTTTCTTGTTTCATTTTGTCTACTTTTATCTCTATAGAAGCTATTTCTTTTTTGATAATATCTTCTTTTTTATATTCTATAAATCCGAATATCAATCCACCAATACAGACAAAAATCAAAAATCCTATTCCTATTATTTTTTTACTTTTAATTTTAAACACCTCTATTTTCCCCGTATTTTTTTTATATTATAAATATCGTACCGCTCATTTTAATCTTGTGATATGTATCCAAGTGTAGTTTGCATACTAGTTACTGGTCTTGTATATACTGCAGAACTGTCACCTAATGCATGCCCTATCGATAATCTTAGCTTTGTACTATCAGTATCCATAATTTTATTGTCAGAACCCTTAATTTCCACACCTGGTGGCCATAACATTACTCCTGCACCACTCATTCCTGTTTTTAAATTCCAAAAATATCCATTATTTTCATGTGTCGCATTACCAACGAAATGTTGACCACCATCAACGCCATCAAACATTACACTTCCATCTGTAGCTATAGTGATACTACTACCATTTCCATTCTCCCAATAACCAGCCAAAGAACTAAAATTCCCTTTTAATATTTCATCTTTATTGAATTTATTATTTTCTTTTTCAACCCTAGCAACAATCAAACTATAAATTTTATCAATCTGCTTTGATTGTGATTTTTTATCTTTGAGTATTTTAACATTACTATCTAAAATATCTTTACTACTTCCATTTTCTATTTTTTTATCTATTACTTTTTTAACTTTATCTTTTTCTTTATCCTCATCTTTTGTAGTTTTTAGCTTATTTATTGATTCTGTTAATTCTTTATCAATTGTAACGACATCTTTTTTTATTTTATCATTTATTTTTGAGTATATTTCACCTTGCTCGTTTTTAATATTTTCAATTGAAGTTTTATCTAATTTATCATCATCTAGTTTTTCAAATAAACTACTTAGCTTTTGAATGTCTTCTTTTTTAATATATTTATTATCAGTTATATATTTTAATTCATCATTACTTAATTTTTCATCTCTTGCTGAATTTAGTAATGCTATTCTTTCTTTTTCTATATTATCAAAATGCACTTTATAACCAATTCCACAAATACATATTAATGACATAATTATTGCAATAATTATTTTATTTCTTTTTTTCATTCATAATCTCCATTCTGTTTTCTTGCTATTTTCTTTAAATTTACAACACTTCTATTTTATTAGTTGTAACAGTAGTTGTAGAAAAATTTGTTTTGGCATATTCCTCTATCATACTACTTCCTTCTTTATGAGTAGAGTGAATATTTATATGTCTAGGTATAATATTATTACTATACATATATTCTATTACATCATAACCTGTTTTATTTCCACCTAAATCATAGTCTAAACTAATAATATCAATATCATTACTAAATGTTTTAAGAACAATAATACAATTTTCATAAGTACGAATAACTGAATATTCACTATTATCTATACTACGATTATCATCTAAAAATATTTTCATTTTTACCTCCTTCGACACGACCAAACGGCCTTATTTGATAATTGAAGTATATCATATTAGGTATACTTTGTCTATAAGGAGAGTTAAAAATGAAATTTCAAAGAATTCAAGATTTACGAATAGATAATGACA
>JARXZD010000035.1 GCA_029893765.1 Bacilli bacterium PM5-9 | reverse complement strand
TGATAAATCTTTTATTTTTGAATAAACAACTAGCTATTTAGTTTGTCTTACCATTCATATTATAATACCTACCAACTTTTTCTGAAACCAATATTTTGATTAAAAATTACTGAAAAATAGGCAAAAAACGTCTTTTAATTTAGACTGATTATAAATATAACGCCTATTATTTTAGCATGTGAATAAAATAACTTGATAAAAAATCGTTTTTTTTAGTAAAAACCCCATTTTTTATTGAAAAATCCCTCTTTTTTTAACAAAATCGCATAAATATCCTAAAAAAAAGAAAAGACATCTTGTTTTAAATGCGTATTTTTCGTAAAATATAATAGAAAGGTTTAGTAAAATTTATAGGAGGTATTAATATGGCTTGTAGTTGTGGAAATGAAAGTGCAATCTTTAAAGAATTAGATCAATTCATTGAAGAAAATAATTGTGCTGATGAGTCGTCACTAATAAAAGTATTACATAGAGCACAGCATTTATTTGGATATTTACCAAGAAATGTGCAAATTCATGTAGCTGAAAAATTAAATGTTTCAGTTGCAAAAGTTTACGGAGTAATCAGTTTTTACTCATACTTTACAGATACACCAAGAGGAGAAAATGTTATCCAAGTTTGTATTGGAACAGGATGTTTTGTTAAAGGTGCTGATAAAGTAGTTGAATCATTTGAAAAAGAATTAAATATCAAATCAGGTGAAACAACAGAAGATATGAAATTTACTCTATCAGGAGTACGTTGTGTAGGAGCATGTGGATTAGCTCCGGTTGTTATTATAAATGAAAAAGTATTTGGACATGTTCAATCACAAGATGTTAAACAAATATTAGAAGATTATTTAGTTGAAAGCGCTGTTGCAAGCTAAGAAAGGGGTATTTTAAAATGAAAGTAAATTCAATAGAAGAATTAAAAGAATTACATGTTTCTAAATTGCCACTATTAGCTTTACGTCAAGCGAAAGCTCATGTTGGAAAAGAACGTGTATTAATGGTATGTGGAGGGACAGGTTGTCATTCTGCATCAAGTCAAGAATTATTAGAAAATTTAAGAGAAGAAGTAAAAAGCCAAGGTGTTAGTGATTTAGTTGAAGTTAAAGCTACAGGATGTTTTGGTTTTTGTGCTGAAGGTCCAATCATTAAGGTTTTCCCTGATGATGTTTTCTATGTAAAAGTTAAACCTGAAGATGCAAAAAGAATTGTATGTGAACATTTAATTGGTGGAACACCAGTTGAGGATTTATTGTTCTTAGAACCAACAATTAATGAAAAAGTTCAAACAATGCAAGAAATGGAATTCTATAAAAAGCAATTAAGAATTGCTTTACGTAATTGTGGTATTATTGACCCTGAAGAAATAGAAGAGTACATTGCTGCAAAAGGATATTTAGCTTTAGCTAAAGTTTTAGAAGAAGCTAATCCAGAAGCTAGCACAAAACTTTTAATTGATTCTGGATTAAGAGGTCGTGGTGGAGCTGGTTTCCCTACTGGTATTAAATGGGATGCAACAAGAAAAGCGACTGGTGAAAAGAAATATGTAATTTGTAATGCTGATGAGGGAGATCCAGGTGCATTTATGGACCGTTCTCTATTAGAAGGAGATCCACATAGCATTATTGAAGCAATGGCAATTGCTGGATATTGTATTGGTTCTGATACTGGATTTGTTTATATTCGTGCAGAATATCCTTTAGCAATCCATAGATTAGAAATCGCTTTAGATCAAGCTAGAAAAGCTGGTTTATTAGGTGAAAACATTTTAGGAACTGGTTTCAATTTTGATATTGAAATTAAATATGGTGCTGGTGCCTTTGTATGTGGTGAAGAAACAGCATTAATGAGATCAATTGAAGGTTCAAGAGGAGAGCCATTCAATAAAAACGTATTCCCATCTGAACAAGGTTTATGGGGAATGCCAACTTGTACAAACAACGTTGAAACTTTAGCAAATGTTCCAATCATTTTCTTAAATGGTTCAGAATGGTTCAGTAGTATTGGTACTGAAAAATCTAAAGGAACAAAAGTATTTGCTTTAGGTGGTAAAGTTAGAAATATTGGTTTAGTGGAAGTTCCAATGGGAACAACATTAAGAGAGCTTGTTTTTGAAATCGGTGGAGGAATTCCTAATGATAGAGAATTTAAAGCTGTTCAAACAGGTGGACCATCTGGTGGGGTAATTCCTGCACAATTCTTAGATACACCAATTGATTATGAATCGTTAGTTGAAATTGGTTCAATGATGGGTTCAGGTGGAATGATTGTTTTAGATGAAGATAACTGTATGGTTGACATTGCTAAATTCTATTTAGAGTTTACATGTGAAGAATCATGTGGGAAATGTACTCCATGTCGTATTGGAACAACAAGACTTCTTGAAATGTTAGTAAAAATTACTAAAGGTCAAGGAACTCATAAAGATTTAGAAAACCTTGCTGATTTATCAAAAACAGTTACTTCAGCATCACTTTGTGGTTTAGGTAAGACAGCAGCTAACCCTGTTGTTTCAACTCTTAAATATTTCTATGATGAATATTTAGCTCATGTTGATGATAAAAAATGTCCTGCAGGAGTTTGTAAGGATTTACTAAGAATTGAAATTAGTGATAGATGTATTGGTTGTACTAAATGTGCTCGTGTTTGCCCAGTTAGTTGTATTGAAGGAAAAGTTAAAGAACTTCATGTTATCAATCAAGATGAGTGTATTAAATGTCAAGCTTGTATAGCTGCTTGTCCAGTTAATGCAATAGAAATGGTTTAGGGGGTAAGAAATATGTTAAGTGTTAATATTAATGGAAAAACATTTGAAGCCGAAGCAAATGAAACGATTTTAGAAGTTGCTAAAAGAAACGGTTATCATATTCCAACACTATGTCATTTAAATTTACATGACATGGATTATTGTAATCATCCTGTTTCTTGCCGTATTTGTATGGTAGAAGTAGAGGATGCTAGAGGATCAAGATTAGTACCTTCTTGTGATACATTTGTTGCTGATGGAATGAAAATCAGTACAGATTCTAAAGAATCAATTAATGCAAGAAGAACAGTTATGGAATTACTATTATCAAACCATCCACAAGATTGTTTATATTGTAGTAGAAGCACTAACTGTGATCTTCAAGAATTAGCTTATGAGTTAAATATTAGAGGAAATAGATTTGAAGGCAAAAAATCTGATTTTGGTATTGATGATTCATCAAGATCAATTGTTAAAGATTTAGATAAATGTATCTTATGTCGTCGTTGTGAAACAATTTGTTCAGAAGTTCAAACTGTGGATGTTTATTCAGCAGTTAATCGTGGTTTTGATACTGTGATTGCTCCTGCATTCAACGATTCGTTACAAAATACAGCTTGTACTTTCTGTGGGCAATGTGTAAGTGTATGTCCAACAGGTGCTTTAACAGAAATTAGTCATGTTGATTCACTATGGAGTGCATTAAATGATGAAGAAAAAATCGTTGTTGTGCAAACAGCACCTGCTGTAAGGGTTGCTATTGCAGAAGAGTTTGGAGCAGAACCTGGAACTATTAGTACTGGTAAAATGGTTAATTCTTTAAAAAGAATTGGATTTGACTATGTTTTTGATACAAACTGGGGTGCTGATTTAACAATTATGGAAGAAGCACACGAAGTATTAGAAAGAATTAATGGAAATGGTCGTTTACCTATTTTAACTTCATGTTGTCCAGCTTGGATTAAATTTATTGAACATCAATTCCCAAGTTTAATTGATATCCCATCAACTTGTAAATCACCACATGAAATGTTTGGTGCTATTACAAAAACTTATTGGGCTGAAAAAATGGGTGTTGATCCTAAAAAAATCTATGTTGCATCAATTATGCCATGTGTTGCTAAAAAATATGAAGCAGCACGTCCAGAATTATCAGTTGATAGTAAAGATGATGTAGATTGTGTTATTACAACAAGAGAACTTGCTTTAATGATTAAAGAAGCAGGAATTAATTATATGCAATTAGATGATTGTGAATTTGATAATCCACTTGGAGAATCAACTGGAGCAGGAGCAATTTTTGGAGCGACTGGTGGAGTTTTAGAAGCTGCATTAAGAACTGTATCTGCATGGTTAAGTGATGAAAAAGCACCATCATTAGATTTCAAAGATGTTAGAGGACTTGAAGGTATTAAAGAAGCTTGTGTAAATGTTGGTGGAACTGAAGTTAAAGTTGCTGCTGCACATGGACTTGGTAATGCTAGAAAGTTACTTGAAAAAATTGAGTCTGGTGAAAATGAATATCATATTATTGAAATAATGGCTTGCCCTGGTGGTTGTATTGCTGGTGGTGGACAACCATATCATCATGGAGATAGAAGCATTATTTCAAAAAGAATGGATGCTATTTATGACATCGATGTTCATAAAACAATTAGAGAGTCTCATAAAAACCCTGACATCATCAAAATTTATGATGAGTTCTTAGGAAAACCAGGTGGAGAAATGTCTCATAAATTGTTACATACTCAATTTGTTGAAAGAGAAGTTGTTGAAAAAGAAACTGAAGCCGAATAAAATCGGCTTTTTTTAATTGTTAAATAAAAATAGGGTATTAATAATTAAAAAAGGTTGTATTTGATTATGAAGTAGACATTGATAATAAAAGGCAAAAAACTAAAGATTATACATCAAATTATAGTAAAGAAAAGTACTATGCATATAACTTATTATAAGATGGGTAAAGCTGCTTATACTTATAAATATGATTAAGGTAAGAATAGTAAAATGATTAACAAACGACTTGTTAAAACAAGAAAGTAATTTTAGAAAAGGCATTATTAACACAAATGTCTTTTTTTATACAAAAACAGATCATTTGTTTCAAAATAAATTGTGTGAGAATTTTTTTATGAAGTTTAATCTTTAAATGTGAATGAAATGTAAAAAAATAGAGTATTGTGTTTAAAAAATATAAATATTATGATAGTATAATAGAGATAAGAGAAGGGGGATTGTTAAAAATGTATAAAGTGCTAATGATTGATGATGATACTGAATATATTGATATGCTTAGTGATTTTATCAAAGATTCTGGTTTTGATACAACAAAAGCAAATTCTGCAAAAGAGGGATTAGAATTAGAAAAAGATAATAACTATGATTTAATTATAATTGATTTATTACTTGGTGCAATTAGAGGAACACAAGTTGCTGAAATAATTAGAAAACATAATGATGAATCTCATATCATAATTTTAACTAATTCGATAAGTGATGAAGATGAGATAAGTAGTCTACAATTAGGAGTAGATGAGTATATTAAAAAGAATACAAGTTTAAATGTTATTGTTCATCGCCTAAAAAATGTTTTAGCAAGAGGGCATGCTAACATTAGTAAAAGCAATCACTTACTTAGTAAAAACGAAAAAATAAAAATTGATACTGTCAATAAAATAGTTTATAAAAATGATGAGTTTGTGGATTTAACAGCATTAGAAATTGAATTAACAAGTTATTTTTTAGAACATAAAAATGAGCTATTAACTCGTGAACAAATTTTAAAAGATGTTTGGTTAGTAGATGGTGATAAAGTATTTATTGATTCAAGAACAGTTGATGTTCATATAAAAAATATTAGAAAGAAATTACAGTTGAAGAATATTCAATCAATAAGAGGTGTAGGGTATCGCTGGTATGAAAAATAAAAATCGCTCTTGGAGAGTGTTTTTTCTAATTAGTATAATTCTATACTTTCTTTCTTTAATAGTAATTTTTTTCTTGATTAAAAATGTTCCAACTCAATATGTAAACATGCAAAAAAAAGAAAATATTGAAGTAAGTGAACGAATAGAAAGAGCTGTTAAAAATAATGATTTAGAGGAATATCATAGGATTATTGAAGATGAATATGTTGACTTTATTGTCTATAGTAAAGCAAAAAAGCAAATTGAATATTCTTCATTGGAAGTTGAAGACAACTTAAATATAATAAATAAAAATGCTAATGATAATGTAATATCTAGTAAAGATGTTATCAATATTAAAAGAGATAATACAGAATACGAAATTTGGATAATTCACTACTTTCTTTCGCCGCAAAAAATATTTGATATTTGGGTGATAACTTTAATAATAATAGTAGTATCACTTTTAACGATTGTTGTGGTTGCCTTATTAATTTTATTCTTTAAATATATTAGACCAATTCACCGTTTAAAAGAAACTGTTCAAAATATTAGTAGTTATCAATTAAACTTGATTAAAGATATTAGAAAAAAAGATAATTCAGAATATGATCAAATAACTACACAATTACAAAAGTTTTCAATTGAGTTAGAAGAAAATATGAAAGAAACTGGTTATCAATATAGTGTATTAGAAAGGGAATTGCTTGTAAAGAATGAATCGGTTGAGTTTAAAAATGAATTATTAGGTTCGCTTGCACATGATTTAAAAGCACCATTAACTTTAGCATCTTTAAAGTTAGATGATTTAACTTGTGAAACTAATAAAAAAGATGTCAGTATTATAAAAAACAAAATAGAAAGTGTTATTGATGAAATAAATGGAATTAATAATATTATTTTTAGTGATGATGAATCAATGTTTTTAAATAAAGAAAACCTTAATGTTATTGATATTATAATGAAAGCAGTTAGTGAATTAGAAGGTCTTTTAGAAATTAAAAAGTTTATTATTGATTATGATATTGATGAAGAAGTTATAATGGAAGTTAACGAATTGCGTTTTAAACAATTAGTATATAATGCTTTATCAAATATTTATTATCATGCAAATTATGGTGGAGAAGTAGTCATTAGCTGTTATAGAGAAAATGATAAGGTTATTCTTTCATTTTATAATGATAGTGATCCTTTAAGTGAAGAAGATTTAAATAAGATATTTTCTGTTTTTTATAAAGGTGAAAGTGATAATAAAAATTCTGGTTTAGGAATGTATACTATGAAAAGTATTGTAAAAGAAATGAATGGAGAAATAAATGCTAAAAACTTTAATAATGGGATATTAATTGAGGTGATTTTTAATGAAACTAAATAAGTTATCTATTTTTATATTTATCTTATTTGTTTTGGTATGCTCAAATGATACTTTTGCAATGGATGCTAATTTAAAGAAATGTATAAATTATAATGCTGCTCAACAAAAAATAGCTTCTAATAAATTAGAGAGATTATATTGTTCTAATGAAAAAATTAAAAGTATTGATGGTATTTCAAAATATTCTAATCTTAAGTTATTATCACTAACAAACAATAAAATCACGAGTATTCCAAAAGAAATTGAATTATTAAAAAAACTTGAAGAGTTTGATATTTCTGGTAATGTTATTTATTATTTACCAAATGAGATAAATAATTTAAAAAACCTTAAAGTTTTAAGAGCAGATTCTACTCACTTATTAGAATTAAATAATATAAATAAGCTAACAAAACTTGAAGGTTTGTCATTGAAAAATAATCAAATATTTACAATGCCAAATCTTTCAAATAACAAGTTAGTCTTTTTAGCATTAGATGGCAATTTTTTATGTGTTAAGCAAATCAAAACTAAAAATAAGACTTTTGCTACGGGTAAGCAAAAAAAATTAAAAACTTTAAAAAACAAAATAACTCTAAATAATAAAAAAAGGTTATTCACATTACAAGAGGAGTTACAAAGATATGTTGTTGACGATAATGATCGTGCATTGAATGGTATAAAAAAATATTTAATTGTTGATGCAAAAAATGGTGGCAAAAGCATTGATATTGCTGATTATATTAATATTAATACTGGTGAGGTATACAAAAGTGGTAATCTTAGTGGAACTGTTAGTTTGGATTTAAATAATGTTGATATAAAAACAAGTATTTCATTAAAATTAATTGTAAGTAATGATAATATAGTTATTGCTCCAATAAATAACTACAATTATCAGAATAATATTAATAAAGTTATTGGTTCAAACAATAGCAAATCAAATAAAAAAGATAGTAAAGCACTTTTTGAAATAAAGAGATATGATGAAAATGAAACATTTAAATTTCTAATGTCAAAGAATGATTATATTTTAATGATTGCATTATTAATTAGTGTATCAATACCGATTTTTATAATTATTTACATTATTTGGAAAATAAGAAGCTATAGTGAAGATGCTAAAGCAATAGGTATATAAAATTTACATTCGATTTACATTCGAGTTTTTTTCTTCACTAAATTAATTTTGGGTTTGATGATATGTATCTCATTAAATAGTAAAATTATAGTGATATATTAGGTTTATATAGATAGTGATTTTATATTTGTCAAATAAGCCAAAAATGAGGAGGAAAAAATATATGAATAAATTGTTAAGAAATGTTATGAAAATTATGATGACAATTGCATTAATGTTTACAATAGCAACTAGTTTTGATGTTAAACTTAATGCTGAAACAATTACAGATGGAAATGTTAAATTAGATATTCCAGAATATGATAGTAATGTAGGGTGGGTTCCTGGTACTGTTTATAGTGCTAAAATCAATGTTGATTTTATGGATGATACTTCTACAGGAAAACTAGTAAAAATAAAAATACCTATGGGGCTAAGATATGTTTCGTATCCATCTGCTAATCCAGCAACATCTGGTGATTTGAAAGAAATTGAAGTAGAACCAAGTGGAGATTTTGCACCACTGTTGACAGGTACAACAAGTGCAATAAAAACATATGCACCTGGTTTTTATGATGAAATTGTTTATTCAATTAAACCTAATGCCAAAAAAATTGAGTTTTCAATTAAATTAACTGTTGATGAATATTTATATTATGGTCCAAAAACATTTAGTGCAGATAATGGAATTCATGTTAGTGCTGAAAAAGAAGAAAATAGTATTGGATTAATTCAAATGGGAGTTAAGGCAATAAATAGTGGTTCTATAGGTTTTAATGTTGGTGGGTCAACATATATAAAAGAATATACAGTATTGGAAGGGGATTCAGATTTATTAACTACGACAACTCCTTTGGGTGCATATCGTATAGGTTTTTTATATCCAACAAATTTTTATGTTAAGGCTATTGAATCATATTATTATTACCCAGTTAATGAAGGATTGCTTATTGCTGGGGGAAATCATAAGGATGGATGTAGTAGTGTAAATAATAAAGAAAATGGTTATTTGAAAGTAACTTGCAATGAAATGACATTGAGCTCAGCTCTTCTTTATGGAGTCAAATTCAATACTTCACTATTATCAGTTGGTAAATATCAACACTTAGATGGTACAAAATTAAAAAATCAAACCGTTAGTTTCACTACCTATGATGGAAAAGAAATTGAAGCAACTAAGAGTGATAATCTTGTAGCACCGACAATTAATGTAGCAGATAGTTCTGATGTAAGTGAAAAGTTGACATTGACTATTTATAAAGACTATGGTTATTCAAAAATTTCTAGTGATTATTCTACTGCGATTACTTACCAAATCAAAAATGATTTATTAAGTGTTAAAAAAGATCAAATATTAGAGTTTGAATCAGGTAACAATGTAGAAGTTGAAGAACTAGTATTACCAAATTTAGTGAAATCATTTAAGTATAAAACAAATTTAAATAATGCAAGCTGGATAGATTTAGATATTAGTAAATTAACAAAAACAAATAGTCCAAGTAATAGCCTGCCAACATTTAATGTGAAAAAAATGGGGCTTGAAAATGGTGAATATTTATCTAATGCAATTATCGAGTTGTATGATGTTAATAAGGGAATGCAATTTGGAGATTATACTAAAACAGAAAACTTGAGAGTTTTAGCTAAACTTAAAGATGACATAAATAGTGATGAAGTGACTTTTAAAACGTACAAATTAAAACCAGATAATAGCGTTGATAATGCCACTTTAGAATTAGTTAAAACAAAATTAGTTAGAAAAGAATTAGGAACAACAGCAAAAAGAGCGATTCCAAATACATTAATTGAAGCTGGAACAACTAAAAATGTAACTGCAAAAATATCGACAAACTATTTTTATTATACAAATGCAGTAGGTATGGTTAACCCAGCAATTTACTTGAAATTGCCAAATGGAGTAACTATTGATAAAGATTCAGTGGAAATTACTTCATCAAAAATATCTGGAGATATTAATTTTATAGTTTCCGATCCATATACTATTAAAAATGGTGATACTTATGTAGAGATTGATATTAAGCATTTTATGGGTGGTCACTTTGATTCAAAGGCAGTTAATGATATGAGCATTTCATTTGATATTCAAACTTCGTTATTATCAAGTGGTAGCTATAAATGGAATAATTATGCATTTTTAAGTGATAAAAGTAATTTACTTAGAAATGATGGAAATTATTCGGGGGAACAAGTATCCATTAAAGATGTAAATGATATAGATAGAGATGACAATGTTGATGAACTAATCATGCCATTTAGAGCAAATCATTTTATTATCCAAGAAAAAAAGGCATTATTAATAGATACATTTATCAGAGCAAGTGCAAGTGATCCAAGAGAAGCTGATTATGATACTTCTAAACCTACTAGTGCTATAAACTTTACTCCAGGTACGGAGGCAGTTTATACAGTTGATATTTATAATAATAGAACTGATGCACCAGGTACTTTAGCTCAAACAACAGCTTATATTCCTGTGCCAAAAAAAGATTTATATTTTGGTAGTAAATTCCAAGAACATCCAGGTTATTGGAATATGAAACTTGGAAGTGTAGCACCAGTCGTTAAAGTATATAATGTTAATCCAGAAACAGGTGTAGAAACTGATGTTACTGCTGCTAAAGCTAGTAATTATAAGTTAGAATACTCAAAAGATGCTTCAAATGCTACTGATTATGAAAGTGCACTATATTCAACAACTCAATCTGCTGATACAACAATGATTAGAATTACAAATAGTGTTGGTGTAGATGTCCAAGAAAAAGCAGTAATTGAATTTGTTTATGTTGTTGATGAAACACCTGATTCAGTAAAAGAAGGTGGTAAATTAGGTGAAATTAATGACTTTAGACCTCATTATAGCTTTGAGAGTGCTGGTAATAGTGGTAGTGCAGAAGGAACAAGAGTAGGAGCTAATTTAGTAATTGGAGAGATTTCAGGATTAGCATTCAAAGATATGAATAAAGATGGAGTCTATACAGCTAAACCAGATGGTGTAGATGAGATTATGGATAATCAAGTAGTAAAATTATATAAACATAATGGAACAAGTTATGAACCATATATTTATCCAGGAGAAAGTGCACAAGCAGAAGTAACAACTGGTAGTGATGGTATGTATAAGTTTTCTAACCTACCAAATGGTAATTATAAAATAGATTTTAAAACATTATCAACTGCAGGTGAAACAGAGTTTACTCCAATTAAAGTAGGTAATGATTTCAAAGTAGATTCAGATGTAGAAGTAAGTGGAACAGATGCAGGAATGGCATTGGGAATAGATCCAACAAAAGAAGCATCAAAATATATTTATGCTGGGATAATATCATATAAACCACCAGTAGAATTAATAATGACTTTTGATGATGATACAGACGTAGATAAATCAATAACTGTTTTAGGACAATTAGATGGAAGTGGAGCAGGAACATCATCAACAATCAAAATGAAGTTAGAACCAGATTTCTTTGAAACAATTGCGGATAAAACATATGATAATGATGGAATGAAAGCTGAAAGTAGTGATGGAACTAAAGCAAGTGTTGAATGGACTGGAAACTTAGTTGATAAAGGAGGCTACTTAGAAACAAGTGCGACAATTACAGGAGTAGCTAAAGGAAGTAGTGTAGTAACTCTTAGCATTAAAGATGTCTATGGTGAGTCAAGAGAGTTAAAAGTAAACGTAACAGTAAAAGCAAACTCAAGACCAGTAATAAGTGCAAGTGATACAACTGTCGAAGCAGGAGATACAACATTTAACTTAGCATCACTAGCAAGTATCACTGATGCAGAAGATGGAGCAAGTGGATTAACAACAAAAGTTAAATCAAATGATGGATTTAATGTAAATAGTGTTGGAGAATATACAATAGTGTATGAATCAGATACAGCAGATAGTGATGGAAATCTAGCATTAGATAAAACAATCACAGTAAGTGTAGTAGATACAACAAAACCAGTAACAACAATTACACCATCACCAAGTGGAGCAAGTGTAAATCCAACAGCAATTACAGTAAGTGGGACTGATAATGCGAGTGGAACATTAACACATTCATGGAGTGTAGTAGATAGTAGTAATAATGTGATAAGTAGTGGAAGTGGAGCAGATGTAACAATTCCAAGTGCTGATGGAACATATACAGTAAAAGCAACAAGTAGTGATGCGGCATCAAATGTATCAGATGAAGTAAGCTTTACATTTATTATCAACTCATCAACACCAGAAGTTGCAATAGTGATAACACCAACAAGCAAACATAATCCAACAGAGATTAAAGTTAATGCAACAGATGGAACAGATCCAAGTCCAACAGTAAGCTATACAATAAAAAATAGTAGCAATACTGTAGTAGATAGTCAAAGTAATGTGGCAAGTGGAGCAACTGCAAGTATACCAACAACGGATGGAGTGTATACAATCACAGCAAAAGCTAAGAATAATGCAAGTGCTGAAAGTAGTGAAATAAGTGATACATTTACAATAGATAAAACAGCACCATTACCAGTAATAACAATTACACCAGTATCAAAATTAAATCCAACATCAGTAGTAGTAAGTGCGACTGATGCGATTGATAAAAATCCAAAATTAAGTTATGAGATTAAGGATAGTAGTAATACTGTAGTAAAAGATGGAAGTAATGTAGCAAGTGGAAGTAGTGCAACATTACCAACTGCAGATGGAGTGTATACAATAGAAGTGGTGGCAGTAGATGCATCATCAAATACAAGTACAAAAGTAAGTGATACATTTACAAT
>JARXZD010000034.1 GCA_029893765.1 Bacilli bacterium PM5-9 | reverse complement strand
GAATTAAATCATACAATAAAAAGAACTGGAACTTAATGTAAGACTAAATTCCGTTTAAAAAGGTTAAACTGGAATTTACTTTTTCAATTTACATTTAGTTTTTTTGTATACAATTAGCCTTTCTTATATTGTAGGGGGGTAGTATTTATGTTATAATTTAATAGTAATTATGAAAAAAAGGTGATTTTTTGAAGAAGAGTAAAAATATTGATTTAATAAAGGCATTTGCTATTTATTTTGTGTTATTAAATCATTTTGGTGTACTAGCATATAACATAATTGAGGATAAATTGTATTTTGATTTATTTTTGATTTATCGTAGCTTTTTAGGAGTTGCAGTAGCGTTATTTTTAATGGTTAGTGGTTATTTGATTGCTGAAAAGAAGTATGATTTAAATAAGATAATTAAAAGAGTTATTCAATTTATTATTTTAATTTTTTTATTTAAATTTATCTATGCATTATCATTTGCTAATGCTCAATTTTCGCTTAAATCAATCATTTATTTTTTCTCAACAACTGCTGCAAAAGGATATCGTGTTAATTCATTATGGTATATGTATGCCTTAGTTGGAATATATTTATTATTACCTTTTATTCAAAAAATTTATCAAGACAAAAAAATGTATTTGTATTTGTGTCTTTTAGTATCAATTTATTCTTTTATTATAGTTCCAATAGAGCTAGTTTTTAAAGCTAATAATGGTTATGATATGCAAGTGTTTAATGTTATGTTTCCATTTAATTCACATTATATATTTGCATTAGGATATTTTTTAGTTGGTGGTTTAATTAAAAAATATGAGTTTAAAATTAAAGAGTTTCCAATAAAAACTAGTATGTTAATTATAATAATGGTATTGATGTTAATAGTTCAATCATTTTTTAGTATTTATATTACTAATGTTTCATTGAATACTTTTGATCCAATGTATGATGGTTATAAAACAATTACAAATTTAATTACAAGTTTTTGTCTATTTATTTTGTTTAAATATCAAATAAAAGAAGTTAACAACAAATATATTGAATATATTTCAAAAAATTCTTTAGCAATCTATTTATTGCACTGGCCAATTGCTTATTATGTTAAAAACTTTTTGTTTAACTATTTTACAATCAATGTTTATATTTCAAATGTAATTGGCACAGTAGTTGTTTTACTTATCTGTTTAGCAATTACTTATCTAATTAACTTAAATAAAAGTATATCGAAATTTATGAAGTAGAGGTGTTATTTTGTCAGAAATCGCAATAATAATTCCAACGTTTAACTCGCAACAAACAATTTGTGAGTGCTTGGAATCAATTAATAAACAAACATATTCTAATAATATATCATTATATTTGATTGATGATTGCTCAAATGATGATACTATTAATTTAATTGAGAACTTTTCTTTTAATAATAATATTAAAGTTTTCTTTCATAAAAATATTTCTAATAAAAAACAAGGTTATTCACGAAATAAAATGTTTAATGAAGTAATTGAAAGTCATGTTGTCTTTTTAGATAGTGATGATGCTTTACATCCAGAGTTTTTAGAAAAAACATATTCATACTTGAATGATAATAACTGTGATATTGTCTATGTTGATTGGGTTTATTATAATGATCAAAAAAAGCAATATGGTTATCGTTTAAATGATAAAGTATTAGAAAATAAATTTTTACTTGGCAGTGATTGTTCTAATATTTTAAGTTTAAATACTTATTTTAGTACAACAGCATTATATTCTACAAAATTTTTAAAGGATAATTATATCAGATTTGGTGAAGGTTATTGGTATGAAGATTATGAATTTTTTGTTCAATGTGCAATGAAATCTCAAAAAATTGGTTTATTACATTATCCATTATATATCGTAAGAAATCATGATAACTCAACTACTAAATCAAATTATGACACTACTATGCATTTCACATCATTTGTTAAAGCATTAGAAACTTCTTTAAACCACCTTTATGAGAGAAATGAACTATCAATTTATTATTTTTATAGCTGTGTCTTAAGGAAAACAAAAATATATAGTAAAAGAGGTCTAAAAAAAGAAAAACAACAGTTTTTAAATGATATTTTAGATCAATTAAAAAGAAATAAAAATTATAAAGTATTAAAAAGTAATGATGATTTATTAAATTTCTTCTTCTTTGAACAGGGAATTGAAAATAAAAGAATTAAAAAATATTTATCTTTAAAAAGAAAACAAGAAAGAAAAAAAGAAATTAAGAAATTAAAAAGAAATGTAAGAAAGTTTTTAAGAAGAGATATAAAAATAAATCAAAATAAAATTATTTTTATTGGATTTGATTATAAACTAAAAGGTAACTCTAAATATCTTTTTGAATACTTAAAATCAAAAAACTACAATGTTGAGTTTATTGACGAAAGTAAAGTTAACACAAGAGAGTTTAATAGAAATTTAAGTAGTGCAAAAGTAATTATTTTTGAATCTTGGAATCGTTTAAAGTATAAAAAGAAAGATAATCAATTATATATCCAGTTGTGGCATGGAAGTCCGTATAAAAAGTTATTTTATGATAGTGATGAAAGTTATGTTTGTAAAGTAAATAATAATTATCGAAAAATTAAATTTAATGATTATAAAAATTGGGATTACTTATTATGTGAAAATGAAGTTGATAAAGAAATATTTAAACATGCTTTTCCGTTTGCGAGTTTTAAGCCATTAGTGTTTGGTTATCCAAGGTGTAAATGGTTATTAGATAATAAAAATAATGATGAATTAATAAATAAACTTAAAGAAAAGTATAACATCACAAAACCATTAGTCTTGTATGTACCAACATGGCGTGATGTGCAATTAGAAAATAACACACATGATTTTATTTTGAATATAGATAGGTTAAAAAAACAATTCAATGAATATGATTTTGTTCAATCATTACACCCATATCTTGAAAAAACTGAGTTTGAAATGGTTGTTGATGAATTATTATTGCTTGCTGATATTGTAATAAGTGATTACTCATCAATTGTTTATGATGCTTTGCTTATTAATAAAAAAGTTATTTTATATCAAAAAGATCGTGATGAATATTTAAATTATCGTGGTCTATATGAATGTCGAGATAAGTTATTTATTGAAAATGATATTATTGTAGATGATGAAAATAGTTTAATTAAAAAATTAGAACAAATCAATCAACAAAAAATTAACTATGTAAATAATACAAACTATAATGATATTTACTTAGAATTTGAGAAATTTTTAGAAAGTGAAGGGATAGTAAATGATAATAAATCTTAAAAAATATTTGATTGTTTTTTTGATAGCAATTTGTTTCTTTAATTTTGATGAAATTAATGCAAAAGATTATTTGGTTTATGATAATACAAGTAATTCATATATAAACTCAAATTATAATAAAGTATTTTTTGGCTTTAATTATCCAAATAATAAATATTCAAAATACTTTAAACCTAATAGTAAAATGGTTGTTATATATAATGATGAAGTTATTAATTATTATCCAAATGAAAAGAAAGAACATTATTTCTTTAATGAAAATAAAAAAAGAAATGGTAAAGCAATAACTAATGCTCAAAATGAAAAAATTGAATTTGAAAACATTAAGTTTATTTATCAAAATACTGAAAAGTATCAAAAAATTAAGTGTGATAAAAATGGTGATTATTTAACGAGCACTTTTAATGTTCATGGATGTATGATGACTAACTTTGTTATGGTAAATAATTCAGAAAAGAAGAAAAAAGCAAATATTAATAGTTTATTAAAAAATGGTTATGATTGTCATTTTGATTATAATAAAGCTGTTAAAGATTTTGGATATTCACAATATCAATTAATTGATTTAAAAGGTAAATATACAAGTGATTTAAGTTATAAGTTTGAAAATATAGAAAGGGTTGTAGATAATAATAAAGATACGTTCACGATTAAAGAGTATATGTTAAGTAACAAAATGCCATTAATGGTTTGGATGATACCAAAAAAAGAAAACAAATTAAATAAGGGGCATTTAATAACAATTTATAAGTATGAGAAAATAGGAAAGAAAGAAAAGTACTATTTTTATGATACATATAATAAAAATGAACCATCAAGAGATTTAAATGATTTTGTTAAAAGATGGAAAATAGCAAATATTCATGCATTAAAAAAATAGGAGAGAGATAATATGAAAAAATTAGTATGTTTTTTAGTAATGGTAGTATGTATTTTAATGGCTAATGTATCTGCATTAGAAACAGAGATAGTTTATGATCAAGTTATTGAAGGAAACCAAGTTAATTATTATTTAAAAGATAGTAAAGTTTATGTTGAAGGAAAAAATACATATGGTCAATTAGCCTTAGGTTTACCAATTGATAGTAATGATGTTGCAGAGATTCAAGAAATAAAAGGGTTACCTGAAATAGCTAGTTTAGAATATAATGATTATACAATCAAAATGGTTGATAAAAATAATAGTAATATAAAATATGTTGCTGGTAAAAATAGTTATATTCCAACAATTAGTTATAAAAATAATTATAGTAATTACTTTTTAAAAAAGAATAGTAATATTGCTCAAAGAGTTACTTATAATGGCTCAACGATTATTGAATTAGTATGTTATAAAGATAAATCATTAAAAACTATTAATACTAATACTAAAGCTAGTGCAAAACAAATAGTAACAGATAAATATGGAAGTAATAATAAAGTTTCACAAAGATATGTTTTTAATTATTCAAATAATGTAGTTAGTAATTATTTTGTTAGTAATTATAATACAGCTGGAAAAATTGTTAATCAAACAAAGTATTTCTTTAATTCAAATTTAATATTAAAACAAAAAGTATATTATACTTTATTAAATAATAAGCTAAAGCATAAAAATACAACTAATTTTAATGCTAAAGGTATAAAAACAACTTATTTAGTAAATACTTATAATAATAAAGCAACATATGTATTAAAAAATAATTTATATACATATAATAATAAAGGTGTAACAATTAAGAAATTATATAAAAAATATCGTTCAAATAAAAAGCTTTCATATACATGGTATGGGACATATAATAATAAAGGAGTTCGTTTAGGAACAACAAAGAAATGGTATAACAAGAAAGGTAAACTATATAAAATAGATGCAGTTGTAGAAAAGATTAAATATTATAGTCAAAAAAATGGAAAATGGAGTGGAATAAAATGTAGTATTCCGCCATATAATGGTTCGATTGCTGAAAATGGTTGTATGATGTCTTCATTTGCAATGATTAATAGTAAATACTACCATAAAAAAGTAAATCCAGGTCAAATGTTAAGTTATGGATTGGATTGTAATTTTAATTATAACAAGGCTGCTAAAGTATTTGGATATAATGTTCAAAATACTTATCCAACAAGAAAATATACTAGAAATGCTAATACAAGTTTTTATAATAGTAAAAAATTAGTTAAAAATAATAAATCAACATATAAAATTAAAGATGCAATAAATAGACACCAACCTGTTCAAGTATGGTTAACACCTAATAAAAGATTACATCGCGGTCATTCTGTAGTTGCCTATCGTTATGTATATAATAAAGGTAAATGGGATATAAAAATATATGATCCATATACTCCAGGTACACCAAGAAGATCATTGAGAGACCTTTCAACAAGGCACTATATTGCAAAAGCACAAATTTGGGAAAAAGTAGAATAAGATGAAAAAAAGAATAATTCTAATAATAACACTTATTATTTTAGTCTTATTAACAGTTTATTTTTTATTATTTAAACAACAAGACAATAAAATTAATGAATCAAAAACAGATAAAAAAGAAGATACCTTTATTATTTATCAATATCAAGAAAATGATGTCTATGATAAAGCTGGTAAGGGAATAATAAGTATTTATGATAATGAATATAAAGAAGTGAATAGTAAAGAAATAAAAGGTAGTCTAAAAGATATTTTAAAGACTGATATATCATATAATTTTATTTTTAATAATGAATATATATATAATTTTAAAAATAATGAAATCAAAGAAGGACAAACGAATTATGAAGGGTATTTATCAAGTAATTATTCATTAAAAAATAATGAAAAGTTATTTTTAAAAACAGATTTTATTAATGAAAGCGAAAAATATTCTATAATCGATAATGAGAAAACTTTTGAAAATATAGAAATTGATAATATTAATGATGATTATTTATTATTTATCTATAAAAAAAATAATACTATAAACTTTGTTTTTGAAAGTGAAAGTGGCAATCTTACTACATATGCTTTCAATAATAAGAATAGTCTTAAAAAGATAGATAATGATAAAGATATAAAGAAATATCAATTTATATTAGAAGATGGTTTTGATTATAAATTTATTAATGAAAATGGGATATATATAATTAGAGACGAAAAGATTATTAAATATAATAAATCATTTAAAGAAGAAAGCAGTTTAAAATTAAAAGGCTTAAATAGCCTTTTAGAACAAAGTAATGGTAATGATAGTGTTGTTGATTGTAATAATAATTTCATCATTAAAATAAGCCAAAATGAACTGTTAATTACTGATGAAAATTTGAATAAAATAGATACTATAAAATTAGATAAAGAAGTAAGTTCATTTTATTTAAAAGAAAACAATATTTATTATATATCTAATAACATAGTTTATAAATTTAATTATCAATCAAAAGTAGAAGAAGAATTATTTAAACTTGCAAATCAAAAAGATAATTATCATATAATCGTAAAGTAGAGTATAGCAATTAGCTATACTTTTTCTTTACATAAAAAAAGTATAGTAGAATGAACCACTATACTTTAATGTTTTATAACTATTAAATAATACCTGTTCCAAATAATGTAGCAAATACTACTGCAACAATAGTCATTAATTTAATTAAGATATTGATTGATGGACCTGAAGTATCTTTGAATGGATCACCAACAGTATCTCCAACAACAGCAGCTTTATGTGGTTCACTACCTTTACCACCATGAGCTCCACCTTCAATATATTTTTTAGCATTATCCCATGCACCACCAGCATTAGCCATGAAGATAGCCATAACAACACCAGTTACAAGTGCACCAGCTAACATACCAGCTAAACCATTTTTACCTAAAATAGCTCCGATTAATAATGGAGATGCAATAGCAATTACACCTGGAAGCATCATTTCTTTGATTGCAGATTGAGTTGAAATATCAACACATCTTTTATAATCAGGTTTAGTTGTACCTTCCATAATACCTGGATTTTCTTTAAATTGTCTTCTAACTTCTTCAATCATTTTGAATGCTGCTTTACCAACAGAATCCATAGTTAATGCTGAGAAGATGAATGGTAACATACCACCAATTAATAATCCAATAACAACAGCAGGTTCTAATAAACTTAATTGACTAGCTTCGATTTGTGCAGCTTGAGCATAACTTGAGAATAAAGCTAATGCTGTTAAAGCAGCAGAACCAATAGCAAATCCTTTTCCGATTGCAGCAGTTGTATTACCAACAGAATCTAATTTATCTGTGATTTCACGAACTTCTGGTTCACAATCAGCCATTTCAGCAATACCACCAGCATTATCAGCAACTGGACCATAAGCATCAACAGCAATTGTAATACCAACGATTGATAACATACCAACAGCTGATAAAGCAATACCGTATAAACCAGCAAAGTGATATGATAAAGCAATAGCAATTGAAATTAAGATAATTGGTGCAACAGTTGAAGCCATACCAACGCTTAAACCAGCAATGATTGTTGTAGCAGCACCTGTTTCAGATTGTTCAGCAATTTTCTTAACATGTTTAAACTCATCAGAAGTGTAAACCTCTGTAATTTTACCAATTAATACACCAACAGCTAATCCTGAAATGATTGCCCATAATGGATTTAAACTATTAAAGAAGTAATTTGATAATAATGCAGCAGCGATAATAATTAAGATAGCTGAAACATAAGTTCCCATATTTAATGTTTTATGTGGGTCAGTTCCTTCCTTACCTTTTACAAATAATGTACCAATCATACTAGCAACAATACCAACTGAAGCTAAAACAATTGGGAAAAGCATTCCAGCATTTTCTAACATACCTGCATAAGTTTGTGATGTAACAGCTGTACCTAAGATAATTGCAGAGATAATAGCACCAACATATGATTCAAATAAGTCAGCTCCCATACCAGCAACATCCCCAACGTTGTCCCCAACATTATCAGCAATAACTGCAGGGTTACGTGGATCATCTTCAGGAATACCAGCTTCAACTTTACCAACTAAGTCAGCTCCAACATCAGCAGCTTTAGTATAAATACCACCACCAACACGAGAGAATAGAGCGATTGATGATGCTCCAAGACCAAATCCAGTTAAAACATTAACATCTTTAAAAATTAAGTAAGCAATTGTAACTCCAAATAAACCTAAACCTACAACAGCCATACCCATTACTGCTCCCCCAGAGAAAGCAACATTTAAAGCTTTAATAATACCACTATCAGCAGCAGCTTGTGCAGTACGTGCATTTGATGATGTAGCAGCTTTCATTCCAATATATCCAGCGAATGTTGATAATAATGCTCCAAATAAGAAGCAAACAGCTGTTATTACATTAATTGCAAACGCAATACCTACAAATACAAGTGCTACGAATACTACAAGGATACGATACTCTCTACCAAGGAACGCCATCGCACCTTCAGCGATATAACCTTGTAATTCTTTCATTCTTTCGTTTGTAACTTCTATTTTATTTATTTTTGCCATCAAATAGAAAGCATAAACTAATGCAATTACGCCAATTGCAATAGAAGCGAATAAATACATTTCCATTTCTTTTCCTCCCAAAAAAACTATAATTTTACTGACTTATATATTATATACTAATTAGAGTTTAATGTCCACACAATAAACAAAAAACATAAGAAAAATAGGGGTGTTAGTCCAAAAAAGTAAGATATTTTTTTGTAATTGACATGATTTATTTTGTAGTGTATAGTTTATTTTAAGATAAAGGTTAAGAGGTGAAAAAATGGGCGTTGTTGAAGCGATTGATTTTGATGAAGTTGTTGATCCTGAAGAAGAGTTAAAAGGATTTTATCGAGAGATAAATAGGTTGTTACAAATAAACTCAACTAATGATTATTATATAGATGAAGAAGTATTTGGATATGGATTAGAAATTGAAGTAAGTGCACAAGTAAAAAGAACACACTTTGTTTTTTTAACTGCAATGCTTAATAATATTATAAATGTTGTTAACTATCGAGGTAACTTTGTTTTTGATAGAACCATTTTAGGAGATTATGGTTTTGAAATTTGTCTTGATCCATTAGAAAAAGAAGAATGTATTAGGGTGTATTCAAAAATTAGAGAAATAATCGATTTTAGTGGTGATATTTTAAGTGTAAGTTCTAATTTTAGTTGTGGTTTACATATTAATATTAAAGCTGATGAAAGAATTAAGGCTGAAAAATTCAAACAATTGTTTGATATTATTGATGTTGATGATAAAGAAACATTTGCATTTAATGAATACAAGAAAATAATTGATGTTGATGATTATGAAACCTATTTAAGTTATCAACAAGAAATTTCTGGAAAATATTTAGCTGTAAACTTATTAAAACCAAATTTAATAGAATTAAGATGTGTTAATTCTGAAATAACAATGGATAAATTTGCAGACTTATTATATAAAATTGAGAATGTTTTTGGGAAAATTGGAGGTAATCTTTAGTGAGAGTAATTGTTCAAGTTGTTAAAAGAAGTAGTGTTGAAATATTAGAAAAAAATATAAAAAATGAAATTAATAATGGATTAAATGTTTTAGTTGGTTTTACAGAAGGTGATACTAAAGAAATAGTAGAAGCACTAGCTAAAAAGATTGTTAATTTAAGAATTTTTATGGATGAAAATGATAAAATGAATTTAAGTGTAATTGATACAAAAGGTGATATTTTATCAATTTCACAATTTACTTTATATGGTGATGTAAAAAAAGGAAACCGTCCTGGATTTTCAAATGCCATGCATCCTGATGAAGCAACAAAATTATATGATTATTTCAATGATTGTTTAAAATCACATGGTGTTGATGTAAAAGTTGGTGAGTTTGGTGCTGATATGATTGTTGAAATAATTAATGTTGGGCCAACAACAATTATTTTAGATAGTGATGAAATTGTTAAGAAAAAGTAGTTTATAACTTGTTATATATATTAATATAGAGAATAGTATATTAGATGAACAGATAGAAAACATAATTTTTCTATTAGTAAATATTAATTACTTAAAATGGTTATAATTAATAAAGCAGTGATTAAATAGCGTTTTTAGCGCTATTTTTTTATTTATTCATTGATAAAAGTAATAAGTGTATAAGTTCATCTTTTGAATTATAAAAAAATCATAGAAAATGCCTAAAAAAAATTGATATTATCACAAAATAAGTTTATTTATTTTTTTTATTTGATATAATATAATCAATTAACATATCGAAAGGGGTTAAAAAATAATATGGCAAAAACATTTATGTCAATGGATGGTAATACCGCTGCAGCACACGTTTCATATGCTTTTACTGAAGTAGCTGGTATTTATCCAATTACACCTTCCTCAAATATGGCTGAGCAAGTAGACGCTTGGGCATCTCAAGGAAGAAAGAATTTATTTAATTCAGTTGTAAAAGTAAGTGAAATGCAATCGGAGGCTGGGGCTGCTGGTGCAATTCATGGTGCAATTCAAAGTGGGGCATTAGCAACTACTTATACTGCATCACAAGGTTTACTTTTAATGATTCCAACAATTTATCGTTTAGTAGGAGAGCTTAACCCAGCTGTTATTCATGTATCAGCACGTGCGCTTGCTACTAGAGCATTATCAATCTTTGGAGATCATCAAGATGTTTATTCAGTAAGACAAACTGGTATCCCAATGTTAGCATCTCACTCAGTTCAAGAAGTTATGGACTTAGCTGGTGTTGCTCATTTAGCTGCTATTAAAGCATCTGTTCCATTCTTACATTTCTTTGATGGATTTAGAACATCTCATGAAATTCAAAAAGTAGAAGTAATGGATTATGCTGATTTAGATCGTCTTTTAGACAAAGAAGCAGTAAAAAGATATAAAGAAAAATCTTTAAATCCACATACTAACCCAGTTACTCGTGGTGGAGCAGAAAATGATGATATCTACTTCCAAGGAAGAGAAGTAAATAATAAACATTATGAAGCTGTACCTGATGTTGTAGCTGAGTATATGAAAGAAATTTCAAAAATTACTGGTCGTGATTATGCACCATTTACTTATTTTGGTTCACCAAATGCAAAAAGTATTATTGTTGCAATGGGATCAGTTACTGATACTATTAAAGAAACTGTTGAGTTCTTAAATACATGTGGATATAATATTGGATTAATAAAAGTTCATTTATATCGTCCATTCTCAGCAAAATATTTATTAGATGTTTTACCTGATAGTGTTGAAGAAATCGCTGTTATTGATAGAACAAAAGAAGATGGGTCTATTGGAGAACCATTATATCTTGATGTAATTAGTGCATTACAAGGTAAAGATTTAAGAATTATTGGTGGTCGTTATGGTCTTGCTTCAAAAGATGTTGATCCAGCATCAATTAAAGCAATTTATGATCATTTAATTAACGGTGGATTTAATGGATTTACTGTTGGTATCAATGATGATGTTACTCATTTATCAATTGATGTAGACAATGATTTCTTTGTTCCTGGACACTATACTTCATGCTTATTCTATGGTCTTGGTTCAGATGGAACTGTATCAGCAAACAAAAACTCTATTAAAATCATTGGTGATCATACTGACTTATATGCACAAGCATATTTTGCATATGATTCTAAAAAAGCTGGTGGGGCAACTAGATCACATTTAAGATTTGGTAAAACACCAATTAATTCTTCTTACTATGTTAAGAATATTGATTTTATCTCTTGTTCATTAGATTCATATCTTGAAAAATATGATATGCTAGCTGATTTAAGAGAAGGTGGTACTTTCTTATTAAATACTACATTTACAAAAGATAATATCGTTGAGAACTTACCTGAAGCTGTAAAACGTCAATTAGCAGCTAAAAAAGCTAAGTTATACATTATTGATGCAACTGATATTGCTGCAAAAATTGGAATGGGACGTCGTACTAATACAATTTTACAAGCTGCATTCTTTGCATTAAATGAACAAATTATTCCTTATGATCAAGCTGTAGTATATATGAAAGAAGCTGCAAAAAAATCATATAGTAAAAAAGGTAAAGAAATTGTTGAATTAAACTATAAAGCTATTGATAGTGGTAAAGATGGATTAGTTGAAATTCCAGTTGATCCAGAATGGATTAATTTAAATGCTGAGTATCAAGTTGAAAAAACTGGAGATACTTATTTCGATAACTTTGTAAATCCAATCGCAAGATTAGAAGGTTATGATTTACCAGTTAGTGCTTTCTTAGAAGAGCCTCTATTTAATGGTGGTATGAGAGCTAATGTAACATTTGAAGAAAAACGTACGATTGCTGTTCAAGTTCCAAAATGGATTGAAGAAAATTGTATTCAATGTAATAGATGTTCATTTGTATGTCCTCATGCAACAATTAGACCATTCTTAATTAGTGAAGAAGAGAAAAAAGCTATTCCTGAAGGATTAGATTTAGTAACTATTCCAACATTAGGAAAAGGTGCAGAAGATTTAGAATTTACAATTCAAGTAACACAAGAAAACTGTGTTGGTTGTGGACTATGTGTTGTTGAATGTCCTGGTAAAGCTGGAAATAAAGCTCTTGAAATGTCAGATATTAAAGATGAACTTCCAAAAGCTCCAGTTAGTGATTATGTTTATAAAAACATTACTTACAAATCAGAATATTATCCAACTAACCAAGTAAAAGGTTCTCAATTCTTAAAACCATATTTTGAGATTTCAGGAGCATGTGCTGGTTGTGGTGAAACTCCATACTATAAATTAATGTCACAATTCTTTGGTAAAGATGCATTGATTGCTAATGCAACAGGATGTTCTTCAATTTATTGTGGATCAACTCCATCTACACCATTCGTAACTGATAGTGATGGACAAGGACCTGCATGGGCAAACTCATTATTTGAAGATAATGCAGAATTTGGATATGGTATGCGTTTAGCTCAAGACTTTAAACGTAATAAAGTTAAAGAAGTTATGCATAGTACAATTGATTCAGTAGATACTGAATTAAAAACTTCATTTGAAAAATATTTAGCAGCTGGTTCTCGTGATGAAGAAAGAGAATTAGTAAAAGATATTATTTCTGGTGTTGAAAAATCAAGTGTTAAAGAAGTAAAAGAATTACTACAATATAAAGGTGATCTTGTTGATAAATCTGTATGGCTTATCGGTGGAGATGGATGGGCATATGATATCGGTTATGGTGGATTAGATCATGTAATCGCTAATAACTTAAATGTTAACATCATGGTATTAGATACTGAAGTTTACTCTAATACAGGTGGACAATCATCTAAATCATCTCAAGCAGCATCAATCGCTAAATTTGCAGCTTCTGGTAAAGAGGGTGCTAAAAAAGACTTAGCTATGATTGCAATGGCTTATGGACATGTTTATGTTGCTCAAGTTTCTATGGGAGCAAACCAAGCACAAGTTATCAAAGCAATGCAAGAAGCTGAATCATATGATGGACCATCATTAATTATTGCTTACTCTCCATGTGCTGAGCATGGTATTAAAGGTGGATTAAGTAATCATCAATTAATTCAGAAAAAAGCTGTTGAATGTGGATACTTCAATATCTTTAGATTTGATCCACGTTTAGAAGAAGAAGGTAAAAATCCATTACAATTAGATGGTAAACCTGCAAACTTTGATTTATTCAAAGATTTCTTAGCTAATGAAACTCGTTACTCTCAATTAAGCAGAGTTAACCCTGATAATATGGATCGTTTATTTGCAAAAGCACAAAGCGATGCTGAAAAACGTTACAGACGTTTAATGAAATTAGCTGACTAATAACAAGAAAATGTGATTACTCATTAAGTTGAGTTTCACATTTTTTTTGCGATTTAATATGAAGTATTTTAATTAACTTAATAAATATTATTAATTTAAATATACTATCTTATTTTATATTTTGAATATAGCATAAGATATAAAGTATTAAAAAAATATTTTAATTGGGTATATTAATTATATTACTTGATAGAAAATAATTATTTATGTATTTGATAAAGATAGACAAATAAAAAATGTGATTACTCATTAAATTGAGCTTCACATTCTTTTTGTTTTTTAGCAAAGTTAATCATTTTTATTTTAAGATTATGAATATAATAAATTAAAGCAATAAAAGCTAAAGCAATCCATAAATAGTCGATTATCTTAATTTTTAAATATGTAGTTGTAAACATACATAAAAGGTAAATAAGAAGTATCATTATTATTTTTTTCATTATATCACTCCTAATTTTAAAATATTACTTGCTTTATATTATATATATATATATATATAATTAAGTCAATAGGAAAAGGAGAGATAATCATGAAAAAAAATTTAAAAATTGTGACAGTGTTATGCTTTGTAGTATTTATAGCAACAAATTTAAATGCAAAAGCAAAAGACATAACAGAAGTAAATAGTTTAATAAGTGAATTGAAGAGTTGGATAGGCTACAATAAAGTGGACAAAAAAGATAAGGAGTTGTTACAATAATAATATAAAAAATGAAATGAGGTAATAATCATGAATCGTCGTC